>CAIXHI010000495.1 GCA_903919215.1 uncultured Acidimicrobiaceae bacterium | reverse complement strand
GTCGTCCTTGTCCCACTGCAGCACGCTGCGGTCGCGCATACGCCCCCACTCCACCGGGCACACCTCGATGACGGGCCGGTCGCAGATCACCATGCCGCCCGAATGGATGCCGAGGTGACGCGGCGCGTCCTCGATCTGCGCGGCCAATTCCAGCACGCCTGCCGGAATCTCGTGCTCGGGCTGTGCGGCGGTGGTGGCCACCTTGCCCCAGGCATCGACCTGTTTCCCCCACGCGTCCTGTTGTCCGGTGGCGTAGCCCAGCGCCTTGGCCATGTCGCGCACGCTGGAACGGGCACGGTAGGTGATGACATTGGCCACCTGAGCCGTGTGGTGCCGCCCATAGCGCTGGTACACGTACTGGATCACCTCTTCTCGGCGTCCACTTTCGATGTCGAGGTCGATGTCGGGTGGTCCATCGCGTTCGGGCGACAGGAACCGTTCGAACAGCAGACCCAGCGACACGGCATCAGCCTTGGTGACGCCGAGCGCGTAACAGACCGCACTGTTCGCCGCACTGCCCCGACCCTGGCAGAAGATGTTGGCGCGGTTGCAGAACTCGACGATGTCCCACACCACCAAGAAATAGCCGGCGAACCCGAGCCCGTCGATGACCTGCAGCTCGTGATCGATCGTGCGCCATGCCCGCGAGCGCAACGACAGGTCTTCGTGCGCCGCTGGCCGGTCGCCGTAGCGCCGACGACCGCCGGCCTCGGCCAGTTGCCGCAGGTAGGCCATCTCGTCAAGCCCGTCGGGACACGGGTAGGGCGGCAGCTTCGGCGCCACCAGCGACAGGTCGAACGCTGCGGCGCGACCCACCTCTGCGGCCAGCGCCACCACGCCGGGGTAGCGCACGAACCGCCGCGCCTGCTCGGCGCCGCTGCGCAGGTGGGCACTGGAGGTGGCCGGTAACCACGGGTCGAGATCGTCAAGGCTGCGCCGGGCACGCACCGCCGCAACCGCCGTGGCCAACTTGCGCTGGGCAGGCGTTGCGTAGTGCACGTTGTTGGTGGCGATGCACCCCACGTCGTGCCGTGCTGCGAGTTCGGCAAGGGCGTCGTTGCGCACCGTATCCATCGGGTCGCCGTGGTCCCACAACTCCACCAGTACACGGTCGCGACCGAACGCCTCGACCAGTCGCCGCAGTTCACGTGCTGCAGCGCTGGGCCCCTCGCGCACCAGTGCCGCCGGCACCCGACCCTTGCGGCACCCGGTGAGCACCCACCCATACCCGGCCACGGCATCGGCCACATCGTCGAATGCGAAGCGAGGCGCGCCCTTCTCGCCTGCCAGGTGGCCGAGGCTGAGCGCTCGCGCCAGCCGGGCGTACCCGGCGGGCCCTTCGGCGAGCACGACCAAGTGCTCGCCGTGGGGGTCGGGTGCATGCGCATCGGACACCATGCCGGTGTCGACCTGATGCTGCGTCTCGGCCTCGCTGCGCACCGTGCGGTCCTGCGCCGTGAGACCGATCTCGGCACCGAACACCGTCGGCAACCCCACCGCTCGGGCCGCCTCAGCGAAGCGCACCACCCCGTAGAACCCGTCGTGATCGGTGAGCGCAAGCGCCTCCAATCCCAGACGGGCCGCCTCCTCTGCGAGTTGCTCGGGGTGGCTGGCCCCGTCGAGGAACGAGAAGTTGCTGTGACAGTGCAACTCGGCATAGGGCACGGTGCCCGCACCGGGCCGAGCAAGTGATTTCGTATCGGGTTCTGGCGGAGGTGCGTACGGTTGCCGTTTCCTGCCCATCGCCGGCCCGTCACCGCCAGCGTTCCACGACGCGCTGCCCGGCGCGCGGCCATCTCGACCACGATCAGAGAGGATCGCTTCGAGTTCTGTCCAGGGCACATCGGGGTTGTTGAATCCCATAGGGACTCGCGACCATATCGAACATGTGTTCGCCCATCAAGAGGCGGGGGTCACACACCCCTCACACGCCCCTCCCTAGCTCCGTTCTGGGAAGGCTCGGTCCCGGATTCCGGGACCGGCGCTTCCCAGACGCCGGATTGGGAGGATTTCTTCCCAGAAACCGACCGTTACGGCTGCCAGCGGTAGCGGACGTCGGGCGATCGCTCTTCGTTGCCGG
>CAIXHI010000494.1 GCA_903919215.1 uncultured Acidimicrobiaceae bacterium | reverse complement strand
GCACGCCGCCGCCCTCGGTGTAGGTGCGACGCACGAGGTGACCCGGGCCCTTGGGGGCGATCATGATCACGTCGACGGTCTTCGGCGGGCGGATGCGCTTGAAGCGGATGTTGAAGCCGTGTGCGAACGCGAGGGCCTTGCCCTTGCGCATGTGCGGCTTGATGAACTCTTCGTACGTCGCCTTCTGCTCCGTGTCGGGCATCGTGAGCATGATCACGTTCGCCCACTTGGCGGCAGCAGCGATGTCCATCACCTTGAGGCCGGCAGCCTCGGCCTTGGCGGCCGACTTGCTGCCCTCGCGCAGGCCGACGACGACCTGGACGCCCGACTCCTTGAGGTTGAGCGCATGCGCGTGGCCCTGCGAGCCGTAGCCAATGATGGCCACCTTGCGGCTCCGGATGATCGACGGATCGGCGTCCGCCTCGTAGTACATCTTCGCGGCCATATGGTCAGCCAGCCTTTCCGTTGTCGGTTTTCTTGTTGCTCACAGCCCGCAGGCGGGCCTCGCGATCGAGCTTGGGAAGCGCCACCCGTCCGGTGCGCTGAAGCTCCACGATGCCATAGCCCGCCAGCAATTCCTCAAAGTCGTCCAGCTTGTCCGGATGACCATCGAGCGAGACCGTGATCGCTTCTGCGCCCACGGCGAGAATCTTGCCCTCGAAAATGTTGGTGAGTTCCACGACCTGGCCGCGCTGTTCGGCGGTGGTGCGAACGGTAGCCAGCAGCAGTTCGCGCTCAACGCTGCGGCGCGGGTCGAGCTCGCTGATCTTGACCACTTCGATCAGCTTGAACAGTTGCTTGACGACCTGCTCGAGCGGCGCGGAGTCCACGTCGACGACGATCGTGATGCGGCTGAAGCCCTCGTCCTCAGCAGGAGCGACCGCCAAGCTGAAGATGTTGAACCCACGGCGGGCGAACAGACTGGCCACGCGTGCAAGCACGCCGGGCCGGTTCTGGACGAGCACCGACAAGATGTGGTGGTTGCGAATCTCGCTCACTTCAAACCTCCGCGGTTCGGTTCCTGCCACTCGGGGAGCAGCATGTCGTCGTTGCCGTAACCGGCGGGCACCATCGGGAACACCTTCTCACGGGCGTCGACCCGGAAGTCGATGACCACCGGACGGTCGTTGATGCTGTTGGCCTTGTCGATCGCCGGCTGCACTTCTTCGGGACTATCGACACGGATGCCGACGCAACCCATCGCTTCCGCCCACATCACGAAGTTGGGCACCTCGGGCGACAGGTAGACCTCGCTGTAGCGCTCCTCGTAGAACATCTCCTGCCACTGACGCACCATGCCGAGATAGCTGTTGTTGAGGATCGCGACCTTGATCGGGATCCGCTCGACGCTGGCCGTGACCAATTCCTGAGCCGTCATCTGGAAGCAGCCGTCGCCGTCGATAGCCCACACGGTGCGATCAGGGCGACCGACCTTGGCGCCGATCGCAGCCGGAACGCTGAAGCCCATCGTGCCCAAACCACCCGAGTTGACCCAGGTGTAGGGCTCGTTGAACGTCCAGTACTGGCTGCTCCACATCTGGTGCTGCCCAACCCCGGACACAAGGATCGTGCCTTCGGGGGCGCTGTCGCGCAGCGCCTCCAGGCAGAACTGCGGCTTCAACGCTTCGCCAGGTTCGCTGGGTGCATAGCTGAGCGGGAACTGCTCGCGCCATCCGCTGACGCGGCTCTTCCACGCACCCGTGTCGGCCTGGGTGCTCCCGGTCTGCAGCAGGTCGCGGATCGCCTTGATCAGCTCCTCGGTGACGTACTTCGCGTCGCCGACGATCGGGACATCGGGCTTGCGCACCTTGCCCTGCTCGGCCGGGTCGATATCGACGTGGATGACCTTGGCTTCCTTGGCGAACTCCGACAGCTTGCCGGTAATGCGGTCGTCGAAGCGGGCGCCGATGTTGATCAGCAGATCGGACTGCTGCATCGCCGTGATCGCCGTGGCGTTGCCGTGCATACCGGGCATACCGAGGCACAGTGCGTGATCGTCAGGGAACGCGCCGCGGGCCATCAGCGTGGTGACCACGTGAATGTTGGTGAGTTCGGCGAGTTCGCGAACGGCCTCCGCCGCACGAGCCTTCAGCACGCCGCCGCCGATGTACAGCAGTGGGCGCTCGCTGGCCAGGATCAGCTTGGCCGCTTCCTTGATCATGCGCGCATGACCCTTGGTGGTGGGGCGGTAGCCGGGCAGGCTCTCAGCGACCTCTTCGTCGGTCGGCCAGTGCCAGTCCATCATGTTGGTCAGACAATCCTTGGGGATGTCGACCAACGTCGGGCCGGGACGGCCGGTGGTGGCGATGTGGAACGCCTGGCGGATCGCCATCGGGATGTCCTGCGCGGACATCACCAGTTCGTTGTGCTTGGTGCAGCTACGGGTGATACCGACGGTGTCGCATTCCTGGAACGCGTCGGTGCCGATGGCCGCGGTGCCCACCTGGCCGGTGATGCAGACCATCGGGATCGAGTCCATGAACGCGTCCATCAGTGGTGTGACCATGTTCGTGGCCGCCGGGCCACTGGTGACCAACACGACACCGGGGCGACCGGTGACGTGGGCGTAGCCCTCGGCCATGTGGCCGGCGCCCTGCTCATGGCGCACGAGAATGTGGCGGATGGGGGAATCGAGCAACGGGTCGTACGCCGGCAGGATGCAGCCGCCGGGCAGACCAAAGATGGTCTCGACGTTCTCCATCTCCAGTGATCGGATGAGGGCTTGCGCCCCGGTGATCTTCATGACTCTCCTTGAGGACTTACTGCTGAGACTTGCTGCTGAAACTGGCCTGAAAAACGAAACAACCTCCCGTGTGGGAGGCAAGGACGCACGCATATGTGGGCGTACGTCTACACGATGACTACTACCAAGGCGGAGGTGAGGCGGGTACGCATGGAGATGAGTGTGTCACCGCCGGGGCCTGTTTCGCAACTTCCCGGTGGAATTCGGGACACAACGGGATCACGCGCTCAACGCGGCGATGAACGGCGCGACGGCGGGATGCAACGCGCCGCCCCGGCGGGTGACGGCACTGATCGTGCGAGTGAGCAGCGGTTCGGCCATCGCCCGCGCCAGACCGTGAGCACCGTGCTCCGCCTGGGCCGTGGGCAGCACGGTCCAGCCGAGGCCCAGGCGCACCATCTCCACCAGCACCTCTGGCTGGTGCGACTCCATCTCCACAACCAGTGGGGCGCCGATGGCCCGCAGTCGCCGATCGATCGCCGTGCGCGTTCGCGACTCCGCGGGGAACAACAGCCATGGCCCCCACTGTGAAGGTGCGCCGACGGCGGTCACCCCGGGCGGCGCGTAGACGGCAAGAGCATCGCTGAGTAGAGATGTGGCGTCGAACGGGCCGACGCCCTCCGGGTCGACGCACACGGCGACATCGAGTTGATTCCGTTCGAGGCGGTCGAGCAGTTCGCCGGTGGGTGCGACGGTGAATCCGACGTCGAGCTTGGGGTGGGCGCGACGGAATGCGCGCACGGCGTCGGGGCAGTGGTGCACCGCGGCAATGTCGATCATGCCCACCCGCAACTTGCCCACCTGTCCACTGCCCACGGCGCGCAACCACCGTGTCACCTGGTCGAGATCGGCCAGGACCCGCTCGGCGCACTCGGCCATGGTCGCCGTGTAGTCATGGGGAACCCGGCGGCGGCCGTCGGTGGCGAACAGTGGCACCCCGAGACGTCGTTCCAACTCGGCGATGCCCTGCGACAACGCCGAGGGCGTGACATGCAACGACGCCGCCGCTTCGGCCCAGGTGCGGTGGCGGGTGATGGCCACCAAGTAGCTCAGTTGCGCGGTCGAGAGCGTCGGCAGGGTGGCGTCCATATTGTGAAGTATTACTGAATAGATGTACGCATCCTCGTCACAACGCTTTATGGTCGGCCCTCTATGACCACACCTCCATCTCCTACAGTCGCCCCCGCCACCGGCCGCCTCGGCGTGCTCACGGTCGGCTTGGGCGCCGTGGCGTCCACCCTCATTGCCGGTGTCGAACTCGTCAAGCGCGGTGCGTCGCTGCCCGTGGGCAGCCTCACCCAGATGGACACCATCCGCCTCGGCAAGCGCACCGACCACAACAGCCCAATGATCAAGGACTTCGCTCCGCTGGCCAGCCTGGACGACATCGTGTGGGGTGCCTGGGATCCGTTCCCGGACGATGCCTACGTCGCCGCCACCCGCGCCGGTGTGCTCGAAGGTGGCAAGCACATCGAGGCGATCAGCGAAGCGCTCCGCGAGGTCCGCCCGATGAAGGCTGCCTTCGACCGCTCGTACGCCAAGCGCATCGACGCCGACAACACGCTCGGCACCGTCGACAAGCGCACGATGCTCAACGCGATCCGCGAAGACATCAACCGCTTCCGCGAAGAGAAGCAGGTCGAGCGCGTCGTCATGCTGTGGGCCGCCAGCACTGAGATCTTCATCGAGGAAGGCCCGGCGCACCAGACCATCGAGGCGTTCAACGCCGCGATCGACGCCAACGACCCCACCATCGCCCCGTCGATGTTGTACGCCTACGCCGCGATCCTCGAAGGTGTCCCCTTCGCCAACGGCGCCCCGAACCTCACCGTCGACATTCCGGTGCTGCGCGAACTCGCCATCCAGCACAAGGTGCCGATCAGCGGTAAGGACTTCAAGACCGGTCAGACGCTCGTCAAGACCGTCATCGGCCCGATGCTGCGAGCCCGCATGTTGGGCCTCGCCGGCTGGTACAGCACGAACATCCTCGGCAACCGAGATGGTGAAGTGCTCGACGATCCGGACAACTTCAAGACCAAGGAAGAGTCGAAGCTCGGTGTGCTCGAGGACATCCTCAACCCGGAGACCTTCCCCGGCCTGTACGGCAACGTGTACCACAAGGTGCGCATCAACTACTACCCGCCGCGCGGCGACAACAAGGAGGGCTGGGACAACATCGACATCTTCGGTTGGCTCGGCTACCCGATGCAGCTGAAGATCGACTTCCTCTGCCGCGACAGCATCCTCGCCGCCCCGCTGGCCCTCGACCTGATCCTGTTCAGCGACCTCGCCCAGCGCGCCGGCCTGTACGGCATCCAGGAGTGGCTGAGCTTCTACTACAAGGCGCCGATGACGGCCCCCGGTCTGACCCCCGAGCACGACCTGTTCGTGCAGTTGGCCAAGATGAAGAACACGCTGCGCTGGATGATGGGCGAAGAGCAGATCACCCACCTCGGCCGCGAGTACTACGACGTCTGAGTTTCCTGACAAAGTCGGCGTTGAGGTCCGGACTGTCCGGACTTCAGCGCCGACTTGTGTTTTGGGGGCGGCTACGCGCTGACGACGCGTTGCACGCGCACGTCGTGGGGCTCGACGGGCAGGGTGTCGACGAGTTGTTCGGTGAAGCACACCGCGGCGTTGGGAACACCGGGGAGACGGGTCAGGAACCGGTCGTAGAAGCCACCGCCGTAGCCGAGGCGGGCGCCGTCCTCGGTGAAGGCCAGCCCGGGGACGATGACGAAGTCGACGATCTCAACGGGCAGCGCCGGTCCGGTGGGTTCGCTCACACCGAAGCGACTGTTGGTGCGCGGGTCGTCACCGCTGCAGACCACGATCTCGCCGTCCTGCACACGCGGCAGGACGAGACGCTTGCCTTCAGCGGCCAGGCGGGCGAACAACGGATCGGTGTCGGGTTCGCCCTTGCAGCCAACGAACGCCATCACCGTGGTGGCCGTCCGGTACTCGGGCAGCGCCGCCACGGCGGCCCACAACTCGACGCTGCGCATCAAGTGATCACCCACCATGTCGCGCACTTGGCGCATTCGCCGTCGCAGTTCGGTCTTGTCGGCGTTGTCGGCATCCCCCACCGGCTCAGGTTCGCACATGCGTCAAGCGCAGCCGACCATCTACGATCGCTGACATGTCGATCGACCCTGCGAAGTTCCGCCAAGTTCTGGGACATTTCCCCACCGGTGTCACCGTCGTCACCGCCACCAAGGCTGACGGCACACCCGTGGGTCTCACCATCGGTTCGTTCACGTCCGTGTCGCTCGACCCACCGCTCGTGGGCTTCCTGCCGATGGTCGACTCGGACAGGTGGGCCGACATCGATGGCGCCGGGTCGTTCTGCGTGAATATCCTCGGCGCCGATCAAGGCGAGCTGTGCTGGCGTTTCGCGAAGACCAGCATCGAGCAGCCCTTCGAGGGTGTCGGCTGGCAGCCCTCGGCACTCACCGGGTCACCGGTGCTGGACGGCGCGATCGCTTGGATCGACTGCCGTATCGAGCACGTCGTCGAAGCCGGCGACCATGTCTTCGTACTCGGCCGGGTGTTGGAACTCGAGCATGCGGCCCCCGAGCACGACCCCAACCCGTTGCTGTTCTTCCGCGGCAAACTCGGCGACTTCCGGTTGCAGGCGTGAACGCACTCCCCGCCCCTCGCCGCATCGCCATCGCAGCGGGCGCCGATGCCCTGGCAGTCATCGCGTTCGTGCTGATCGGTCGCAACAGCCACCGCGAGGACAGCGGGCTGCGCGACACCCTCGTGGTGATGGCGCCGTTCCTCATCGCCCTGGCGGCGGGCTGGGTGAAAACTCGGGCGTGGCTGAAGCCGCTGGAACCGGTGCCCACCGGCATCCAGCTGTGGTTGATCACTGCCGGCGGCGGCCTGCTGTTGCGCCGGTTCGTGTTCGAGCGCAGCACCGCCCTTGCGTTCGTCATCGTCGGCTCGG
>CAIXHI010000493.1 GCA_903919215.1 uncultured Acidimicrobiaceae bacterium | reverse complement strand
GCTGTTCACCACGTCGTGACACGATGACGCTCATGGAGTACACACAGATCACTGTTGGCAGAGACGGCCCGATCACTGTCATCACGATGAATCGGCCCGAAAAGCTCAACGCGTGGACCCCGCGCATGGCCGAAGAGCAGGCGCAGGCGATTCACGAGGCGAACCTCGACCCAGCCGTCGGAGCGATGGTGTTGACCGGCGCTGGCCGCGGCTTCTGCGCCGGCGCCGATATGGCCGACACGTTCCAGTCGCGCATCGACGGCGTCGACCCGGGCAACGACACCGCCGGTGGGGTGGGTGGCATGCCAGTCGGCCTCGACTGGGTTGCCTTGGTGCGCAACAGCAAGCCGATCGTGTGCGCAGTCAATGGTGCGGCTATCGGTATCGGCGTGACGATGTGCCTGCCGGCCGACCAAATCATCGCCTCCACAGCCGCCAAGTTCGGGATGGGATTCATCAAGATGGGCTTGGTGCCGGAACTCGCCAGCACCCGTTTCCTGGCTGCGCGCGTCGGCTTCGGCCACGCCAGCGATCTGTTCCTCTCCGGCCGGGTGATCGGTGGTGCCGAGGCCTTCCAACTGGGCCTCGCTGATCGTCTGTGCGAGCCGGAGGAATTGCTGCCCACAGCGCTTGCCGTCGCCAGCAGTTATGCGGCCAACGCCGACCTGCAGCTACGGATGACCAAGCAACTGATCACCAACAACGCGGTCGAGAGCGACTTCCACCTCATCCAGCGCCGCGAACAGGCGATGCTGGCCGAGTGCTGGAAGAGCCCAGAGCACAAGGAAGCGGTCGCCGCCTTCATCGACAAGCGCCCACCGGTGTTCCGGCCGACGGTCTGAGGACGCGCATGTTCGATGTCTGCGTGGTGGGGAGTGCCAACCTCGATCTGGTAGCGACGGTCGACCGTCTGCCCGGACCGGGCGAGACGGTGAGTGGGACGCACTACGCCGAGTACCCAGGTGGGAAAGGTTTGAACCAGGCGGTCGCTGCCGCTCGAGCGGGTGCTGCCACGGCCTTCGTCGGCGCGGTCGGTGACGACTCCGCAGGTGAGCTCCTGCTGCAGGTGATGACTGCCGACGGTATCGACGCGCAGCATGTGCAGAGAATCTCCGAACCCACCGGCAGAGCACTGATCGGTGTGTCGGCGAGCGGCGAGAACTTGATCATCGTCGTCCCAGGAGCGAACGCCGCCGTCACCGGCGCCTCGCTCCCTCCCGCGCTCGTGGTGCTGGCCCAACTGGAGGTGCCGATCGAGGCAGTGCAACATGCCCTCACCGTTGCGCGCGCCGCAGGGGCCCTCACCGTCTTGAATCCAGCACCGGCGCGGCCGCTGAGCGAAGCCCTCCTGCGAGTCTGCGACATCGTCGTGCCAAACGAACACGAAGTCGAGCTGTTGGGTGGTGCCGCTCACCTACTGGCGCTCGGAGCCAAGGCAGTGGTGGTCACCCGCGGCGGCGACGGCGCAGACTTGCATACGGCCGAGGGTGTGCTCCATGTCCCTGCATTCTCGGTGACACCGGTCGACACCACGGCCGCCGGCGATTCGTTCTGCGGCGCCTTGGCGGCTCGCCTCGCTGCCGGTGATGAACTCCCGGTGGCCCTGCGATTCGCCGCGGCTGCCGGAGCCCTGTGCACTACTGCGGCCGGTGCCGTGCCCTCGATCCCCCACCGGTCTGCGGTCGACGCGATCCTGTGAGACGCGATCCTGTGAGGGATGTTCTCAGCGCAGCGTGACTGCGACCCAACCGTCCTGCTCATCGGTGGCGACGGCCCGCAAGGGTGCGAGTGCTTCCAGCACGTGCGCGTGAGCAGTGGCGAGCACACCGCTGATGACGAGTGCGCCCCCTGGAGCGACGACACGGCGGAGATCGGGCGCCAGTGCGATCAGCGTCGGGGCGAGGATGTTGGCGACGACGATGTCGTAGACACCCTGGACATCTTCGAGATCAGTGGTGCTGACGGCCACCCGGTCGGCCACACCGTTCGCGAGAGCGTTCGCCTCGGTGACCGGCACTGCTGCTGGGGCGATGTCGACCCCCACTGCAGTAGCTGCCCCGAGGACGCAGGCGCCGATCGCGAGGACTCCCGAGCCGCACCCGACGTCGAGCACCGAACAACCGGCGGTGATCAGTCGGCGCAGTGCTCGCAACGACAGGATGGTGGTGGGGTGATCACCCATACCGAACGTAGACCCCGGTTCGATGTGCAGCACGGTGACGCCGATCGGAGCGTCGTACGCCACCCACGCTGGCCGAACCACCAGATCGGGCTCGATGAGGATCGGTGTCGCGAACTCGCGCCAGGTGTCGGCGACTGTTTCGTCGATCTCAACCAGCCGCCACGGCCACTGCTGCGGCCACTCGATGGTGGCCGGATCGACGTCGCCCAGCGAGGTCCACAGTTCCACCCCGCCGTCGACCGTAGAACGCTCCTCAACGGCGACGACGCCGAGCCCCCACAACGCGTCCGAGGCGACTTCCACATCGTCCGGTCGAACGCTGACCACAAACGCGAGCATCAGTCGATCCGCCGAAGGTTGGCTCGATAGGAACGACCCCGCTCGACGTAGACCTTCGCGCCTTCTCTCGCCATGTGCGAGCGGGCGCGCCCGGCCTTGATGACCGCTGGGGTGCCCACTGCCAGGGCACCCGTTGGAACCTCGGTGTCGTCCAGCACCACTGCGTTGGCAGCAACAATCGCACCGCTGCGCACCGTCGCACGGTGCAACACCATCGAGGCATTCCCGATGAGACACCCGTTCTCGATCGTGCAGCCTTCGAGGTGCACCAAGTGTCCCACGACGCAGTCGTCGCCCACGGTGGTGCCGTCCTGCGCCGTGGTGTGCACCACACAGTTGTCCTGAATACTCGTTCGGGCACCGATGCGGATGAATCCTTCGTCGCCACGCAGCACCGCTCCAGGCCAGATGGAGCTGTCGGCACCAATGGTGACGTTGCCGATCACCACCGCATCAGGATGGACGTAAGCATCGGGATGGATGTCGGGCACGAACTCGCCGAGCGCGTAGATAGGCACCAGGGAAGGGTACCGATCCGCTTCGTAGTGGAGCGAAGTGCTCTATAGCAGATACCGTGGAGACCTATGTCCCGCAGGATCGAAATCGAGCTCACCAGTGCGCGCCCCGACGGCACGTGGACCTGGCGAGCTGCAGGTGCCCAGAAACCCAAAGGCGTGCTCGACGGCGCGCTGCTTCCCACGGGAGCCTCGATCGGCCTCGTGTTGAAGGCAGACGCCGAATACGAGATGGACGGCATCACGATCCTGGCCGTGGCGTCCTCCAAGCTGAAGTCCGACAAGGGCGGTCTGCTCGAGTTGATTCCCAGCGAGAAGCCCTTTGAAGAAGTGACGCAGCAACTCGCTCGTCGCGAGCGCAGCGATCGTGATCGTGGCCCCGGTGGCGACCGTCGCCCGCGCCGTGATGGCGCCCCCGGTGGCGACCGCGGCCCGCGCCGCGAAGGCGCACCGGGAGCCGATCGTGGCCCTGGTGGCGACCGTCGCCCGCGTCGTGATGGCGCCCCCGGAGCACCCGGATCAGACCGCGGCCCGCGCCGCGAGGGCGGCGACCGTCGCCCCCGCTTCGAGACCCCGCCGGAACTGCCGCAGCGTCCGAAGGCCAAGCGGCTCAAGCCCGGCCGTGCACACCGCAACGCCGTGGTGGCCGATCTCACAGAGGCTCAGAAGGCCGTTGCCGAGCGCGCCCTCGCAGGTGGCCTGCCCGCCGTGCGCCAGGCCGTGAACGAGCAGAATGCCCAGTTGAAGGCCGAGGGCAAGGAAGAGATTCCGGCTGCAGGCTTGCTGGCGATCGCCGAGCAGTTGCTCCCCAAGCTGCGCGTTGCCGAATGGCTCGACCGTGCCGATGCCGCACTCGCCGACCTCGACGAGCTCGATCTGCGCGATCTGCGCAGCGTCGTGGTCGGTGCCGACGACCCGATGGTCGCCCGCGACGAAGCCACCCGTGAAGTCGCCACTCGCCTCAAGGAGGCGTTGGTCACCAAGCAGGAGAAGGAACTCGCGCTGTGGTTCGAGGACATCGACGCTGCAATCACGGTGGGTCGCGTGGTGCGTGCGCTCAAGCTGTCGTCGCAGCCGCCCAAGGCCGGCGTGCGCTTCCCCGCCGAAATCGCGGCGCGCCTGGCCGCTGCTGCAACCGGCAGCCTCGCCACCGATGCCCTGCCCGACCGTTGGGCCGCAGTCCTCGAAGCTGTGGCCTTCAGCCCGATTCGTAGCCAGGTCACTCCGACCGCAAAGCCGGCTCAGGTGAACGATGAACTGCTGGCCACGGTCAAGCGCGTCGGCTCGTTGCTCCCGCAGGTGGCTGCGCTGTTCGGTGTGGATATCGATGCCAAGGCGCAGCCCAAGCCGCTCCGTCCGACGCGCCCGACCGCCCCGACCAAGGCTGCGGCCAAGCCGGCACCCAAGCCGCCGACACCGAAGCCCGCCGTAACGCCTGCTGCTCCCGCCGAAGCGGCTGTTGTCGAGACCCCCGCCGTCGCCGAAGCTGTGGCCGAGGTTGTGGTCGAAGCTGTGGTCGAAGTCGAAGCGGCTGTCGTCGAGACCCCCGCCGTCGCCGAAGCTGTGGCCGAGGTTGTGGTCGAAGCTGTGGTCGAAGTCGAAGCGGCCGTTGTCGAGACCCCCGCTGTCGTCGAAGCTCCGGCCGAAGAGGCCTGAGCCGACCCGTCCATGGCTGACGGCGGCCCAGCCGCCGTCAGAGCGCCTTCCAGAGCGTGATGCGGCGTGCCGTGATACCGGCGCGCTCGTACATGTTCTTGGTCTCGCGGTCACCCGGTAGCGCTGTTCCCTCGAGCGCGGTGCATCCGGCTGCTCGCGCCGCGTCGGCGGCGGCGCGCAACATGCCGTCGCCGAGGCCCAGCTCACGTGCTTCGGGCAGCACAAACGCCTGAAGCACTTCTGCGGTGCGATCTGGGCGCAATGCCAGTTCCAGGTAGCCGACCACCAGTTCGTCGATCGTGGCCACCCACACGGCCCTCTCCGGGCGTTGCAGCATCCCGGCCCAGTCAACGACGGCGGGTTGCTCGCGGAGATGGACGGCACCGCCGCGTTGCGTGGCCAGGGCATCCCGAGCCTGCGCTTCGAGTTCGGCCACCGCCATCTCATCAGCAGCGGTGAGCCGACGCACTGCCTCGTGCATCACTCCCCGACCAACTGTTGGATCCGATGCAGAATCGTGCGTCGGGAGCGCCCGGCGGCTTCATAGTCGTGGATCAGCCGCAGATCCGCGTGCGGGAGTCGTGGCAGGAGCTGGACGATCTGCGCTGCAGCGAGTTCGTCGTAGCCCTCGAACGGCGGGCGAGACACCGATGCGCTCGGGAGCGTGGCGGCCGTGGCTGAAGAGCCCGACACACCGTGGCCCTGTCCGGCTACGTTCGTGGTGGCCGGCTGAGGCGGCGTTGGTCTGAACCGCCGTTCGAGTTCCTGGCGGCCGGTAGTGACCGCCATCTCCCCAATCCAGTGCGCCACCTTCACCTTGTTCTCGAGGCGCGACCGAACCCCGGCGACTGCCGTAGGGAGATCCGTCGCTGCACGGCTGATCAGCCCTGCAGGGACAGCGACAACCAGGTTCAGCACCTTCTCTACGATCGGGCGCTGATCGGTCATGTGGGGCTCAGGAGAACAGCGGGCACTCATCGTCGCCGACGGGGCACCCGGGGGCACCTTGGCGCACGAGTAGGAAGCAACTCGGGCACAGCCGCTCGTCGGCGCGCTTGGGCTGCAAGCGGTCGGCGGCCTCGCCGCGCTCCTCGGGCTCGTCCTCCTCGTCGTCATCGTCCTCAGCGGCGACCATGCGCTCCTTGAGGATCGAGTCGAGGTCGGCTTCGACATCGTCGGGGGCGACCATGTCGTCGTCGTCGTCCTCGTCCTCGCCGGCAGGGACAGCCCGGCGGACGGGGCCGCTGGTGTCTTCTTCGTCGTCCTCCTCGGCGGCGACGAAATCGTCGTCGAGTGCCGAGAACTCGTCGTCCTCTTCAGCCAAGCCTTCGTCGAGTTCATCCTCGTCGAGATCGGCAGGGTCGATGTCGCCGGGCTCGAGTTCGTCGTCAGTTTCTTCGACCTCCTCGAACTCTTCCGAGGCGGGCATCACATCATCGTCGTCGTCAGCCATGTTCAGTCCTTGTATTCACCCGTGCGAGGCCCGGGATACTACGGCGAGCGGAACAGCAGGTTAGCCACCATGCGCGTGACACCGGTCACCCAGCGGTTTTAGGACTGTCCGCGACGGGCTTCGGCGCGCCGTTCCGAGTCGAGCCGCTCCAGCTCCGGGGCCTCGCGCGTGAGGTGCGTCATGGCTGCGGCAACCGTGCGGTGCCCGGCCTGCTCATCGATGAGGCGGTGCATCTCGAGCGCAATACGACGGTACGACGGATGCCCTTGAGGTGATGACCGCAGCTCCAGCATGTGGATCGCCTCCCGGGCGTTGAACTGCATCGTGTAGCGCATGCGGTACGCCATGCTGACGGCGTACTGCGCCTGCTGCGGGAACTCGTCCTTCAGCGCGTCGTACAACGCCGCAGAGCGGGCCATCGCATCGTCGAACACATCAGCCATGCCAGCGTCCTCGACCAGTTCGGGGCGCACGTACCCGTGGTTGGGCGTCAGCGACTGCCACTCGATCGTGAGCATGCGGTGACGCTGCAGATCGCGGAACGCGCCGTAGTCGCTGAGCACGTCGAAGCGATAGTCGACCCGCTCAAACGCGCGTCCCGGCTTGTATCTGCGGTTCTCGCGTTCGCCGATATAGGCCTGCAGGAGCGCCAGACGCTCCGTCGGGCCCAACGTACGCACTCGCTCGATGAGCTGCTGTTCCGGCAGATGGGTGAGCGGATAGCAAATGGCGGCGAGCAGTTTGTCTTCTGCATCGGGGTCGAAGTCGACCAGCTGCACAGACGGCGCCTGCTCGACGGGCGTGGTTCCGAACAGTGAGTCGACGAGCGCTGCCGTGTGCTCACGGTTGCTGACCTGGTACTGCGTCCAGCGGCCGCCGCGGTCGGCGAGATCGACTCGCCGCAGGAAGCTGGGGATGACCTTGCGCAGTTCCGTGAGCATCAGGTCGGCGTAGTGCCGCGCTTCGGGCAACGGATGCGCACGCATGCGAATGAGCAGGTTCTCGAACGACTGACCACTGCCGTAGATGCCGACGTTGGACAGCGCCGCAGCCGGCAGCACACCGCGAACGGCATCGAGCGCCTTGGCCCGGGTGGCGGTGCGGTAGACGAAGTCGCTGTCGCCGTCCTGGCGCGGCACGGTGGCGCGCACGTGGTCGGTAACCCGTGAGAGCAGCAGGCTGTAGCTGTCGAACACGCGGTCCATATCGCCCACGTAGCGGGTTCCGAACCGACTGGAAAGGATCGCCGGATCTCGGTAGAACCGATAGCGGCCGCCGAGGCGCGCGTCGTAGCTGATGTAGCGGGTGCTCTGCTCGAGGTAGCTCATCAAGCGACCCCACTCAAGAATCTTGGTGAGGATGTTCGACGACTGTTCGCACGCCAGGTGCACACCACCCAGTTGGGCTACCGAGTCGTCGCCGTACTCGAAGAACACCTTCTCGTACAGTTCCTCGGCGCGCTCCAGCCCGACCCTGGCATCGACGGATGCGTCTCCGGAGACGTCGAGATCGCCGACGAACTCGTCGAGGAACAGCCGGCGCAGGCTTTTGGGACTGCGGCTGTAGCGAGCGAACAACGCACCCTTGACGACCTCGGGCAGGTTGACGAGCGCGAAAACAGGGCCGTCGAGATTGGTGAAATACCGGCGGAGAATATCTTCTTCGGCGGGGGTGAAGTCCTCGGGGACGTAAACCGTCACATTTCGATCCTAGGAGGGTCGGGGCCGTTTCCCTGGGATGCCCGAAGCGTTCAGAGGACGGTGACCCCGCTGGGCCGCCGCTCGAAGTCGGCTCGCACCTGGGTCCGCAACGTATCCGAGGCCCACAGGTCGACGACGGTCATCGCCATTGCCTTGGCCCCGTCGATCACGGCCCGGTCGCCTGCCTCGTCGACGGCCCAGCGAGCGAACTCGAGGCTGTGGATCGGCACACCATCGGGGGCAACTTTGATCATCGGGTGGATGGAGGGCACCAGATAGCTGACATTGCCCATATCCGTGCTGCCCATCACCCGGCGCCCAGTGGCAGCGGGATCGAGCACCGTGCGGCCAACGGCTGCGGCGTTGGCCACATAGGCCTGCACCATCGGACCGTTGTCGACCATCTCGGCGTAGACGTTGTCGACCCATTCGTGACTCATCGTGCAACCGCAGGCGACAGCGGCACTGTCGAGCGCGGTGAGGACTCGGTGTTTCAACGGCTGCAGCGATGCAATGGTGCCAGCACGGACGTACCAGTCGGAGGCCGCTGCGGACGGCACGATGTTGGGCTTCTCACCGCCCTTGGTGATGATGCCGTGCACCCGTTCGTCGGGGCGGATGTGCTGCCGCATGGCACCCACATTCATGTAACCGAGCACCGCTGCGTCGAGGGCGTTGCGCCCCTCCCATGGAGCAGCCGCAGCGTGTGCGGCCAATCCGTGATACTCGACCAGCAGTTCCTGGATGGCGAGGCAGTCCATGTTCAGCAGATCAGCGTCGGCCGGGTGCACCATCATCGCCGCGTCGAGCCCGTCGAAGGCGCCTTTGCGGGCCATACGCACCTTGCCGCCGCCGCCCTCCTCGGCGGGTGTGCCCATGATGCGCACCCGGCCGCCCGCCTGTTCAGCGACGAAGGCCGCAGCCAGCCCGGCGCCGAGCCCGGCGGTGGCAATGATGTTGTGGCCGCAGGCGTGCCCCACGCCGGGCAGGGCGTCGTACTCACAGAGCACCGCGATGGCTGGCCCGGACGACCCGACGGTGGAATCGAACGCAGTCTCCAGGTCGTAGGCGTGACGCACTGGGGCGATACCTTCACGCTCGAGGAAGTTGGTCAGCAGTTCGTGAGCGAAATGCTCCTGGTAGTTCAACTCGGGATGAGCGTGAATCTGGTGGCTGGCGTCGAGCAGGCGGTCGGCCAGTTCGTCGACGCGGTCGCACACGGCCTGCTTGAGCGCTGCGGTGTCCATCCGCAGGACGCTAACAGCGCGTCAGGCGTGCCCGATCAGCGCGTCGGGCTCGACGGTGATGGTCAGCTCCGTCGCGTCCATCCAGCGTTCACCGTCGACCCACACTGTGAGCGGACGCCGAAAGCGCACGGTGGTCCCGGGGGTCTGACGAACGCCGATTTGCGGGTGCGGCAGGTGCGTCCCCGTGCGTGCTCGGCGGCGCGCCGCCAACCGCGTGCGCACGCCCATCTGCCAGTCCACGTGCACCACATCGACCTTGGCGTCGTTGGGGTGCGATCGCGGCGCCACGTCGAACTCACCGAGGAACTGCGCGTTCATCGCCAGGAGCAGCTCACCTCGCCACCAGTGTCGGCGCGCAACTACGTGTGCGACCGCCCATGTGCGCTGGCCGTCGGCGTCCAGTCGCAGCACATCCAGTGGTGCACGGACGACCTCACCGGGAAACCGTCCGGGTGTGCCGCCACCCATCGTCCGCGCAAGGTCGCCGCCGGCAAGACCCACGGGCGGTATGTCGTTGCCCTGTTCGCGGTGGCTGACCACGACGGCGCGGACAGCGCTGTCGGACAACAGCACCAGCAAGTCGTCTGGTGATGTCACCGTCTCGCCCCAGCTGTGACCGCGACGAATCGTCATGATGGAGCCCCTGGAAGTTCGGTCACCTCGACCACCAGCGGTTCCGCGTCCGGTTCGACCGTGCTCGATGAGGCCACGACACCGCGGAACAAGCGGTCAGCCGCCTCACCCGCAGCTCGGCGCGTGGC
>CAIXHI010000492.1 GCA_903919215.1 uncultured Acidimicrobiaceae bacterium | reverse complement strand
TACGAGCCGACACCGAAACAACTGACGTCACTCGAGCACGCCGACATCGTGCTGTACCTCGGTGATGGCTTCCAGCCTGCGGTGGAAAGTGTCGTCAACGGCCTTCCGGACTCCATCATCAAGGTCGACTTGCTGCAGGGGTTGACGTTGCTGCCGCTGGAACACGGCAACGACCCCCACGTGTGGCTGTCGCCCGAGAACATGCGCAAGATGGCCACCGTGGTAGCCGCCACGCTGACGCGTGCGCGGGCGGCGGAGGCGCCAGCATTCGATGCGCGCGCCGCTCGCTACCAGAGCGAGCTGAGCGCTCTCCACGACGACTTCACTGCCGGGCTCGCTGACTGTGCCAGCACGTTTCTCGTCACCGGGCACGAGGCCTTCGGGTATCTCGCCGCCGAGTACCACTTGACCCAGAAAGCGATCTCCGGAATTTCACCCGGCGACGAGCCTTCGGCCAAGACTCTCGAGGAGGTGAGCGCCTTCGTCACACAGCACGATGTCAGCACCATCTTCTTCGAGGAGAATCTGCCAGGCGACCTCGCACGGACGGTCGCCGACGAGACCGGAGCGTCGACTGCCGTGCTGAACACGTTGGAGACGCGGTCCGACGCTGAGGCGAAGGCAGGCGACACGTACTCTTCACTGATGCGAGGAAACCTCACCGCGCTGCAGACGGCACTGAGCTGCTCGTGACTCACCGTCTCGCCGATCCGCCCCACGACCACGGCAACGTCCACTCGCTACTCGACGTCGTTGGCCTGGGTGTGCGCTACGGAACCACCGAGGCGTTGCGCGACGTCTCGTTCTCGGTGGGGCGTGGTGAGTTGATCGGAGTGATCGGTCCCAACGGTGCGGGCAAGAGCACGATGTTCAAGGCGATCTGCGGACTCGTCAACCACACGGGCGTGGTGGAGGTCAACGGCGTGCACTGCCACGGCCACACGGAACGAATGGACATCGCCTACATACCGCAGCGCAACGACAGCGATCTGCACTTCCCGATCACGGTGGGCGAACTGGTACTCGCTGGCCGCCGTCGCTTCCGCCGCTGGTGGAACCGGCCGACCAGCGATGATCGCGCTGTCGCCGCACAGTGCCTGAAGAAGGTGTTCCTCGAAGGTGCCGACGATCGAGCCCTCAGCGAACTCTCCGGAGGTCAGTTGCAGCGCGCCTATCTGGCACGGGCATTGGCACAACAAGCATCGGTGGTGTTGCTGGACGAAGCACTCAGCGGTGTCGATCAGCCGACGACACTTGAGTTGTTGGAGGTGTTCCGTTCTCTCACCACCGAGGGAACGTCGCTGCTCGTCGCCACCCACGACCTCGCGCTGGCCCGCCGACGGTTCGATCGCTGTCTGGCGGTCAATGGCACGCTTCGCGGGGATGGACCACCTGATCAAGTGCTCTCAGTCGGGCTGCTGGAGACCGTGTTCGGATCGGGGGCGAGCGATGCAGTGGCTGACTGACCCGTTCCAGGCCGAGTTCATGCAACGGGCGTTCCTCGCCGCGATCATCATCGGCGCTGTCGCTCCCGTCGTGGGCACCTGGGTCGTGTTGCGCCGCATGGCGAACCTCGGCGACGCGATGTCGCACGGAACGCTCGCCGGTGTGGGCCTCGCCTATGCGGCCGGCGTCAACGTGCTGTTCGGCGCGATGGGTGCCGGACTGGTCATCGCTGCGCTGCTCGTGCTGTTCTCCTCCAACCGTCGCCTCGGGCAGGAGACCGTCATCGCTGTCCTCGGCACAGCGTGCTTCGCGATTGGGGTCGTGGTGATCTCGCGTCTCGACACCGGTGTTGAACTCACCCACTTCCTGTTCGGCCGGGTGCTCACCGTCACCTGGGGTGACATCTGGTTGAACCTCGGTCTTGGTGGCGGCGCGGTACTCGTGGTCTTCGCGCTGTTCGGCGAACTCCGTCTGGCGACGTTCGATCATGTGCAGGCCGAGCAGGTGGGGGTGCGCGTCGAGTTGGTACAGGCCGTGCTCGTCGTACTGTTGGCCGTCGTCGTGGTGATCAGCCTGCGCACCGTCGGCACTGTGATGTCAGTGACGATGTTGGTGACGCCGGCTGCGACCTCGCGTCTGTTCGCCCGCACACTGCGGCAGATGACGTTGTGGGGGATGTGCCTGGGCGTCAGCGAAGCGGTATTCGGATTGATGCTCAGCTACCACCTCGACTCGGCACCCGGCGCCACCATCGGTCTTGTCGCCGCAGCGGTGTTCGCGATCGTGTTCGCCGCTACTCTGCCCCGTCGGATGCCGCACCACCACCGGCCCCTCGACTGATCCGGAGATTGCAATGCCAGCGTTCGTCATCGTGCAAGGCAAGGTCACCGACCTCGAGCAGTACGAGCAGTACAAGGTCGCTGCCCCCCCGACCGTCAGCAGTGCTGGCGGCAACTACTTGGTACGCGGCGGCGCTACCACCTCACTCGAGGGCGGCGAGGTGCCCGAACGCACGGTTGTCCTGCAGTTCGACACTCGCGACGCGGCGATCGCCTGGTACGAAAGCGAGCAGTATCGGGCCGCACGCGCGCTCCGCGCCAACGCTGCCGAACTGCGCATGTACGTCGTTGACGGAGCCTGACGATGCGGGTGCGGATCAAGGTGAACGGCACAGATCACGAGCACGAGGTCGAGCCGCGCACGCTGCTTGTGCACCACCTGCGCGAAACGATCGGCCTCACCGGCACGAACGTCGGGTGCGATACGTCGTCATGCGGTGCGTGCACCGTGCACATCGACGGCGAATCAGTGAAGAGCTGCACTGTCCTCGCAGTGCAGGCTGATGGCTGTGAAGTGACGACGATCGAAGGTCTGGCCACCATCGCCGCCGACGGCAGCCCTGTGCTGCATCCGATGCAGCAGGCGTTCATGCAGTGCCACGGCCTGCAGTGCGGGTACTGCACACCCGGCATGGTGATGGCCGCCACCTCGCTGTTGGCCGAGCACCCGCACCCCACCGAGGCCGACGTGCGTTCGGGGCTCGAAGGCAACCTGTGCCGCTGCACCGGTTACCACAACATCGTCGCTGCGGTCATGGCCTGCGCCGCCGCGACCGGTGGCGCGGCATGATCCCCTGCGCCTTCGACTACCTCCTCGCGAGTTCCGCAGCGGAAGCGATCAGCCTCGTCGCCCAACACGGCGACGAAGCCAAGCTGCTCGCCGGCGGCCACAGCCTGCTCCCGCTGATGAAGTTGCGCCTCGCCCAGCCCAGTGTGCTGGTCGACGTCGGTCGCCTCGCCGAGCTGCGCTACGTCCGCGAGTCAGGTGATCACATCGCCATCGGCGCGCTCACCCGCCACGCCGACCTCGAACGCAGTCCGGTACTGGCGCAACACGCGCCACTGCTGGCGCTCGCCGCTACACATGTCGGCGACCCGCAGGTGCGTCACCGCGGCACCATCGGCGGCAGTATCGCCCACGCCGACCCCGCCAGCGATCTGCCGGCCACCACGCTGGCGCTCGGCGCCACCTACGTCGCCCAGGGGCCACATGGCACCCGTGAGATTCCGGCGAGCGAGTTCTTCCGGGGGTACCTCACCTCCGTCCTGGAACCCGACGAGATGCTGGTCGAGATCCGCGTGCCCACGATGCAGGGCGCCGGCTTCAGCTTCCAGAAGTTCACCCGCCGGGCACAAGACTGGGGCATCGTCGGTGTCGCCGCCTGGGTACGAGGCACGCAGAGTGGCGTCGCTCTGTTCAACATGGGCAGTACTCCGGTGTTGGCCACCGACGTGTCGGCCGCGCTCGCAGACGGTGCGTCCGCAGCCGACGCCGCGCAACTGGCGGCCGCACAAGCCGAGCCGCCCAGCGATCTCAGTGCGGGGCGCGAGTACCGCACTCATTTGGCCAAGGTGCTCACGCAGCGGGCCCTCATCGAGGCCGGAGCGCGGTAGGCCGAATCCCAGGCGCTGACGACGAGCGTCAGCGTTCCTCGCGTTCGTAGGGGATACCCAGCGCCGCCGGCGCACCAAGGCGCCGCTTGGCCCAGCCACCGGACACGACGACAAGTACTGCGATCGTCATCACGTACGGCAACGAATCCAACAGCTGCGGGGTGATCTTCACGCCGCGGGCTTGCAGCGTCAGACTGAGGCTGGAGAACGCGCCGAACACATACGCGCCGACCATCGCCAGGTCTGGCCTCCAGAAGCCGAAGATCACCAGCGCGATGGCGATCCAACCGCGTCCGGCTGTCATCCCGTCCTGCCATGTCGGCACGATCGAGAGCGAGAAACACACGCCGCCGACACCAGCGAGCGCGCCACCAAGAATCGTGTGCACATAGCGCGTGCGCACCACATTGATGCCCACCGCATCGGCGGTCTGCGGCGACTCGCCGACGGCACGCAGTTGCAGACCGGCGCGCGTACGGAACAGGTACCACGAGATCAGTACCACCAGCGCCCACGACAGGTAGGTGAGCAGCGTGTGGTGGAACAGGATCGGTCCGAGGATCGGCATATCGCCCAACCCGAACACGTCGAGTTTGCCGAACTGATGCTTGACCGGGTTCTTCAGATCCCAGACGCTGGCGAGGTACGACGACAGGCCGGCACTCCCCGCGAGGATGGTGATCGCCAGGCCCGAGACGGTCTGATTGACCCGCAGCGTGATCACCGCGAACGCGTGCAGCAGGGCTGCAGCGGATCCTGCGGCAATACCGGCCAACAACGCCAGTGAAAGCACCAGCCAACCTGGGCCGTCGACCCGTGAAGCCGTCCATGACGCGCAGACCGCGCCCAGCAGCATCATGCCCTCGACCCCGAGGTTCAGCACGCCCGAGCGTTCGGTCAGCACACCACCCAGCGCGGAGAACAGCAACGGCGTGCCGTAGTAGATCGCCGAGGCGGCGATGACGATGAACAGGTTCGAGTTCATACCGCGACGCCCTCAGGGATGCGCACCGTGCGGCGGATGCGGTAACGGGCCAAGACCTCGCCGCCGAGGGCGAAGAACAACACCATGCCCTGCAGCGTGCCGACCAGTCCGGCGGGGAAATCCGGTCCCTGCAGCGAACGCCCGGCGTTGCTCAGACCACCCATCAAGACTGCGACGAAGACGACGGCGATCGGGTTCAACCGGGCGAGCGCGGCGATGACGATGCCTGCGTAGCCATAGCCGGACTGGTTGAGACCCTTGGGGTCGAGTACATGGCGGAAGTTGCCGACATCAGCAGCGCCACCGAGGCCGGCCAGGCCACCTGAGAGCGCGATCACCGCGAGCACTTTGCGCTTGGTGCGCATACCTGCATACGCCGCGGCCTCGGGCGAGTCGCTGATGATCGCGACCTCGAAACCGAAACGGGTGTGGCGGTACAGCGCCCAACAACCGACCGCCACGGCGGTGCCGATGAGCAGACCGCATGGCAGTACCAACGAACCGAGTGATAGATCGGGCCAGTCCGATCCTTCTGGCAAACGCCTGCCCTGCGGGAACTGCAGCCCGGAACCAGAGAGCAACCGCCAGTACGAGCGTGAGTTGAAGATCAGCCACGATGCCAGGTTGGCGGCAATGTAGTTGAGCATCAGCGTGGTGATGATCTCGTTCGTGTTCAGCCAGGCGCGCAGCACCCCGGCGATCGCCGCCCACAGCGCACCGCCGAGTACACCGGCAAGGATCATCAGTGGGATGACCGCCTTGCCGAGTGAATCGCCCCACATCAACCCGGTCCAGGCCGCAGTGACGGTGCCGATCACGAACTGACCCTGCCCACCGATGTTGAACACACCCATCTTGAATGCGGCCGCGGCGGCAAGCCCGGTGAAGAGCAACGGTGTCGCCGCGATCAGCGTCGCCGACAACGCTTCGCCGGATGCGAAGGCACGGTCGAGGATGCGCGAGTAGGTGGTCAGCGGATCGTTGCCACTGACGAGGATCAGCAATGCCCCGGCCACGAGCGCGGCAGCGATGGACGCGATCGGGATCACCCATCCCAGCCACTTCGGGAACGATGCCCGCCGTTCGAGCCGGATCATCGGTTCCCTCCCATGAGCAGGCCGATCTCGGTGATGTCGGCCGAGTCGCGATCCACCGAGCCAGCGAGCGTGCCGGCGAACATCACCACGATGCGGTCGGAGAGGCTGATCGCCTCTTCCAAGTCCTCGGTGATCAACAGCACTCCCATACCGCGTCGCGCCGCATCGAGCAGCAAGCCGCGCACGGTCTCGATCGCGCCCACGTCGAGGCCACGGGTCGGCGAGGCGGCGACCAGCACGTGCGGATTGCCGCTCAGCTCGCGTGCCAGCAGCACCTTCTGGACATTGCCACCCGACAGCAGACGGGTGGACGTGTCGGCCCCGGGGGTCTTGACTCCGAAACGATCGATCAACTCGTGGGCGTTCTTGCGGATCGCGCGGTGCTGCAGCAACGGACCCTTGGACATCGGGGGGCGGCGGTATGACTTGAGCACCAAGTTGTGCTCCACCGAGGCCGATGCCGCCAGTCCGGTGTGGAGGCGATCCTCGGGGATGTGGGCCACGCCCATCTCGATCGCTTCTCGTGGGTCGCGTCCGGTGGTGGCGACGCCATCGATGAACACCTCGCCCCGGGTGCGGGCACGTGTGCCGCAGATGGTCTCGGCGAGTTCACGTTGGCCATTGCCGGACACACCGCAGACAGCGACGATCTCACCGGCGCACACACTGAGGTCGACCCCGCGCACTGCGGGTCGGCCCCGCGAATCGTCGGCGTGAAGGTCGACCGTGCGCAACACCACCCGCTCGCGATCGATCACGGGACGGTTCGCGTGGTCGTCGGCACTGAACACCACCTCACGACCCACCATCAGGTGCGCTAGTTCGCGCGGCGACGTGGTGGCAGTTTCTACCGTGCCCACGTTGCGGCCGTCGCGCAGCACCGTGACACGATCGGAGACCGCCATCACCTCGTCGAGTTTGTGAGAGATGAACACCACCGAACGGCCGGCGCGGGCCATCGAACGCAGCGTCGCGAACAGCGTCTCGGATTCCTGCGGTGTGAGCACTGCGGTGGGCTCACCGAGGATCAACACGGTGGCCTGACGCTCGAGTGCCTTCAGGATCTCGACCCGCTGCTGCTCACCGACGGACAGCTGCCACACCTTCGCCGCCGGGTCGACCGGCAGGCCGAACTCCTCGCCGAGTGCGCGGATGCGCTCCTCGGTCTCCTTACGGCGGAAGGGTCGCTTCTCGCCGAGCACGATGTTCTCGGCGACGGTGAACGTGGGCACCGGATGAAAGTGCTGGTGCACCATGCCGATCCCACACGCGATCGCGTCGCGTGGCGACGACAACTCCACCCGCCGACCGGCGATGTGAATCGTTCCCGCATCCGGGTGGTACAGACCACTCAGGACGTTGGACAGTGTGGATTTCCCCGCACCGTTCTCACCGAGTAGTGCGTGTACCTCGCCAGCCCGTACGTCGAAGCTGACGTCGTCGTTGGCGAGCACGCCGGAGAACTGTTTGGTGATACCAGTCATCGCCACGGCAAGCGAGGCGTCAACGTCCGATATCTGCCCTGTTTCAATGCTCATGAACTACGACGACCCCCGCGCTGGTAGTGCCAACGAGGTGGCCGCCACGAGACGATCGTGGCGGCCACCTCGCAACAGTGATGTCAGGCCGGGATCTCTCCGTCGACACCTTCAACGAACCACTGGATGGACATCTGCTCGCCGAAGTCGATCGACTTCCCGGCGGCGACCTTCTCGGCGCCGCTCTGGTCGTTGATCGGACCGGCAAAGATGTCGAACTTGCCGGCGATGATGTCGGCCTTCTTCGCGTCGATCAGCGCACGAGTCGCATCGTCGACCCGCTTGCCGTAGGGGGCGATGGTGGTGAAGCCATCGGCGATGTTGCCGTAGTAGTCGCCCTTGGTCCAGGTGCCGTCAATCACGGCCTGGACTTCCTTGGTGTAGTACGTACCCCAGTCGTAGATCGCGGCGGTCAGCCACACATCGGGGTAGTTCGCGCCCTGGTCGGAGTCGTAGCCAGTCCAGCCCACTCCAGCAGCTTTGGCCGCGTCACCAGGTGCCGGGCTATCGCCACCGGAGGCGATGATGTCGGCGCCGCCGGAGACCAGCGACTCAGCTGCCTGACGCTCCTTGGCGGGATCGAACCACGAGTTGATCCAGACGACCTTGACGGTCGCCTTCGGGTTCACCGACCGGGCACCCAGCGTGTACGCGTTGATGTGGCGCACCACCTCGGGGATCGGGAACGGGGCGACGAAGCCGATCGTGTTGCTCTTGGTCGCCTTGCCTGCTGCCATACCGGCGAGGTAGGTGCTCTGTTCGCCGGCGCCGTAGAAGGTGGACCAGTTCGGCGCGTCGTTCGGGATACCCGTCGCATGCTCGAACTTCACGTCCGGGTACTTCTTCGCGGCAGCCAACATGGCATCGCCGAAACCGAACGACGTCGCGAAGATGATCTTGTTGCCGTCCTTGACGAGGTCGTCGATGACCTGGGCGACTTCGGGCCCTTCGGGCACGTTCTCCTTGAAGGTGGTCAGCACCTTGCTGCCAAGTGCTGCCTCGACGGCCTTGCGACCGTTGTCGTGCGCCGTGGTCCAGCCACCGTCGTTCGTCGGACCGACGTAGATCCAGGCAGCCTTGACCGGGCTACCGGAACTGCCGGAGTCTTTCTTCGAATCACTGCACGCAGCAGCCGTCAGCATCGAGCCGACGAGCAACGTGACGAGAAGCTTCCGCTTCATAAGGTTCCTCCCCTAGGTGAGACCGCCCACCGCGGCTCGTGCGAATACTAGGCTCACAGATTGGGTCAGTTGGAAATGTCGCGCCAGCGGAGGCGACGCGAACCAGACACCAACGCTCTGTAGCGTGATCGGCCATGTCGATCTCCGTCGACGACACACCGACTCCTCCCTCCGTCTCGGAACGCACCCCGTTGCGCTCCGTCGTACCGATCGACGTGCTGCGCCCCGTGCGCATCACGCTGATGTTCGCGTACCTGGCCCTCTACCTGTGGTGGCTGCGCTTCAGAGGTCTGCCGATCGATCGCATCTCTGTAGCCATCAGCGTGGGCGTCTTCTTGATCTGCGCGTTCGTCGGCCGTTCGTGGCGCACATGGGGTGTGCTCCTGCTCGACTCCTTGGGCTATTGCGTCATGTGGCTCGCCTATGAACGAACCCGTGGCGCCGCCGACGAGGGCATCAGCTTCTTCGGTCTCTTCCGCCTGAAGTTCCCGCTGCAGGTCGAGTCGATGCGCAACATCGACCGCGTCCTGTTCTTCGGGTACGACCCGAACATCGTGCTGCAGCACCGCTTCTTCCATCGCGGCGTCGTGCGGTGGTACGACGTCGTTGCCTCCACGACGTACATGACGCACTTCGTGGTCCCGATCGTCGTCATGGCGGCGCTGTGGGCAGTCAGCCATCGCCAGTGGGCGCGCTACATGAAGCGTTTCGCCTCACTGTTGGGGGTGGGTTGCCTGATGTTCGTCGTGCTGCCCACGGCACCACCGTGGATGGTGTCGACGAAGTACCACCTGATCGGCTCGATCCAGCGTCCGATCAACTACTTCGGCTTCTACCAC
>CAIXHI010000491.1 GCA_903919215.1 uncultured Acidimicrobiaceae bacterium | reverse complement strand
GTGGCCGCGAGCAGCGCCAGGTCGCGCTTGCGCACCTTGCCGCTCGCGGTGAGCGGCAGTTCATCGACGACGATCCACCGGTCGGGCACCTTGTGTCGCGCCAGTCCCGCCGCATCGAGAAACTCGACGAGCACCGCGTCGCTGGGTCGCTCGGCCGACCCGATGGTGAGGAACGCCACCGGTACTTCCCCGAGGCGCTGGTGCGGGCCGGCCACCACAGCGACGCCGGTGATGGCTGGATGTGCGATGAGGCAGTCCTCCACCTCGACCGCCGAGATCTTCTCGCCGCCCCTGCTGATGACGTCCTTGATGCGACCGACGACGCGAACGTAGCCGTCCTCGATCTGGGCGATGTCGCCCGTTCGTATCCACAGATCTTCGGTCCACACGGCGTCGTCCTGCAGCTGATCGAGGTAGCCGAGCATCTGTTCCGGCCCACGAACCTCGAGCTCGCCGGAGTCGGGGTGCACCCGGGCCTCCACGCCTGCGCACAGCCGACCGGAGTAGCCGTGGCGGCGATCGGGAGGGTCGCTCGGGTCGGGCAGCGAGATCGTGGGTAGCTCGCTCATCCCGTACGAGCTGCCGACCACGAACCCGTACGACTCTGCACGTTGCCGCATCGACAACGTGCCCATCGTCGTCAACAGCCGCGTGCGATGGGGCGGGCGACCCGCAGCCTCCCATGCGTCGAGGAGCTCGCCGAGGAGGTTGGCCGGGGCGACCGGGTGGGTGATGCCGAGATCGGCCATGTCGGCGACGACTCGCTCACTGTCCCAATGCTCTCGCAGGACCGCAGTGCTGGTGGTGTGCACCGGCGCCGTGATGCCGCGCAGCAGGCCGCTGATGTGAGCGAGCGGGGTCGGGACATGCGACGCACTGGCGACCCCCCAGTCGATCGCGCGGGCGAACTGCGCGGTCTCGGCGAGCAGCGTGCGCGAGCTGTGCACAACGCCCTTCGATCCCGACGTGGTGCCGGAAGTGAAGATCACCAGGGCCGGGTCGTCGGCCGCGATTCGTGAGTCGGTGAGGGACGGCGGCGCCGCGCAGAGATCGGCGAACGTGGTCCAGCCGCTGCGCGCTCCGTCAAGAAGGATCTTCACCGGTGCCGAACCGAGCTCGGTCAACACATCGTCGAACGTTTCAGCGAACGCATGTCCGCGATGCATCGCGACGGTGGCCACTGCGGCCGGCTCGACCATCGCCAGGATCTCCGACAGTTCCTTCTCCCGATAGAGCGAGACGATCGGGGCGACGACCGCGCCGACGGTCCAGCAGGCCCACGTGAGCACCACCGTCTCGATTCGGTTCGGCGCCTGCCACGCGACCACGTCGCCGGCCACGATGCCCGCGGCGCGCAACCCGCTCGCGACCCGTGCACTACGAGCGTGCAGTTCGCGGTAGGTGATCGCCGACCGGTCGTCGATCAACGCCACGGCATCCGGGCGGCTGCGCAGGGCGCGATCGAGTTCGGCGGCGATCACGCCGTCGCTGTGGAAACCGAGCCGGCGGTACTCGTCGGCAACATCTGGCTGCCAACGTCCGGTGGGAAGCGTGATCCGCGGCACGTCAGCTTCGCGGAAGTCCGAGGATGCGTCCGGCGATGATGTTGCGTTGGATGTCCTTCGTGCCACCCGAGATGGTGTCCTTGAAGCTGAGCAGGAAGTTGCGCACCCAGTCGCGTCCCTCCGTGCCCTTGAAGTCCAGGTCGAGCGCGCCGTCGGCGATCACATCCATCGCGAGGCGCTGCACGCGCTGCACGAGTTGGGTGAAGTAGAGCCGCACCATTGACCCTTCGGGCCCTGGGATCGGAACGCGGGCAAGCCGGGAGACGATGCCGTACGTCATCGCCCGGAGCGCCATCACGTCTGCTCGACACTGCGCCAGGCAGCGGCGGATGTCGTCGTCCTCGATCAACGCCCGTCCGGAGGCGTCGGTGGTCTCGCGAGCCAGCATGATCAGGTCTTCAACCTGTTGGGCCAACTCGATCTGCGCCGCGGTCAGCGCAGTTGCCCGCTCGAAGCCGAGGTTGGCGAGGGCCACCGCCCAGCCGTTGTTGAGTCCGCCCACGACGTTCTCGATCGGGATCCGAACATCGTTGTAGAAGACTTCGCAGAAGTGCGCCATCTGATCCATGGTGACGATGGGGCGGATTTCGATCCCGGGAAGCCGCATGTCGCCGATCACCCACGAGATGCCTCGGTGCTTGTCACCCTCTGAGCTGGTGCGCACCAAGAGTTCCTGGTACTGCGCGTGCACGGCGAAGCTGGTCCAGACCTTCTGGCCGGTGACCACGAGTTCGTTGCCGTCGACGACTGCTCGGGTGCGCAGCCCAGCGAGGTCGGATCCGGCGTTGGGTTCGGAGAATCCCTGACACCAGATCGAGTCGGCACGCAGGATCCGCGGCAGGTGATGGGCTTTCTGCTCCTCGCTGGCCAGTGCGATCAGCGTCGGGCCCGCATGACTGAGTCCGATGAAGTTGGCACCCGGCTGCGGAGCACGGGCACGGGTCGATTCCTCGAACCACACCACCTGCTCAGTGAGCGACAGCCCGAGGCCACCGTGTTCCTTCGGCCAGGACACTCCGGCCCAGCCGTGGTCGAAGAGCTTGCGTTGCCAGGCCACGTCGTATGCCGCCGCAGCCGAGACTTCGGTGGGGCGCGGCTGATCGGGCACGTTGACCGCGAGCCACGCTCGGGCGGCGCTCCGGAACGCCTCTTCACTCGCCGTCGGCATCAGATCCATGCGCTTCGCTGTTCCCTTCTGTGCCCATCGGCGGGCACCGACCCTCGCGGAGCGACCTCACTCACACGACCGAGGCACAGAGTACACTCTGACTTTGTCGCCCGCGTCACTCTGGACTTCGCCCAGGTCAGGGGCATCGAGGTGGCCCTGGACGCGAGCGAGGCGCCCGGCTGGGTGCCGGACGCCTCGTTCTTACAGAGTCGGGTGTTCGCGAAATAGATGAAAGCCCTGTTCAGAGGGGTAGTCCAGCAACAGGCTCGCTCGGTCTTTCACACGCAAATCGGCGTTCGTTCACACGGCATCGCTCCGCCGGTGCGTGTTGACAGCCACTTGCACAGGAGCGCCATATGCCCGGTCGTCAGGTGGCTTCTACGACGGTGCCGTAGCGCTGCTGGGCAGCCTGGGCTGAGGTGCCGAGGAGGGCGCCGATCTTCTGCCAGGACAGGCCGGCGGTGCGGGCGTTGACCACGGTGTCGATCAGTTGCTGTTCGCTGCGAGCTCGAGCGACGACGGCGCGCTGAAGGAGGTACTCCTCGACGGGGATCTCGTCGGCGTGATCCGGGTCGAAGTCTTCGAAGCGCTTGGTCAGTTCGTCGGCGTGGTCGAGGATGTCTTGGATTGAACGGGGCATGGTGGTCACCTGATGAACTTCGCCCGTGCGGGCATGGCGTGGATGATGAAGTCGATTCCTTCGGCGCGGCTCACGCCGATCTCGAGAAGTTGGCCCGACTGACTGGGACCGATCAGCATGACAAGGTCGTCGAGTTGAAGGACTCGTGTCGGGTGGCGGTAGGCGTGGAGGATGTCGCCGTCATGTACGCCGTGCTTGCGTGCGCTGGCGATGATCACCGGTTCCACGACGTCAACTTATCTTGATGCGTGCTCGTTGTGCCACACCCGCGCCATACCTGCCTGATTGTGTGGTGGGTGGTGCTGCGGGGTTCTCGTAGCGTCGGGGTTCCGGTGGTTGTTGCTCTCTAACTGCCTGCCGTCCGGTTCGCTGGTCTGGCTTCCTATCGAGTTGTGCGACCGCCGGAACCTGCCGTGGTGTGGTTCGAAAGAGGGCAGCAGCTCGCATCTTGAAATCAGGAGTGCCCACCGCGGTTCCCACTCGAGGAACGGAGAAGCACGATGGTCATGATCGGAATCGATCCGCACAAGCGGAGCCATACCGCGGTGGCGTTGAGCAAGAACGCGGACGTGTTGGGCACTCGGATGGTGCCTGCGAGGAATGGTCAGGTGGGCGAGTTGGTCGCGTGGGCTGACGGGCTCGATGACCCGTGTCGGACGTGGGCGATCGAGTCCGCCGGCGGCATGGGCTATCTGCTCGCGCAGCAGCTCTTGGCCGCGGGTGAGTCGGTGATCGACATTCCTGCGGTGCTCGCGTCGCGGGTGCGGGTGTTGAGCTCGGGGAAGTCGAACAAGAACGACCCGAACGACGCGTACTCGGTCGCGTTGGCGGCGTTGCACACCCGGTCGCCGATCGTGGTGCGCGTCGAGGACCACGCGACGATCTTGCGGTTGTTGTCGCGTCGGCACACCCAGCTGGCCCGGTCGTTCAACAAGACCGCGTGTCGTCTGCACGCGTTGATGTGCGAGGTGGTGCCGGGCGGTTTGACCAAGCAAGTCGTTGTCGCACAAGCCTCAGCGCTGCTCGATCAGGTCGAGATCACCACCGCGGTCACTGCCGAACGGGTCCGTGTGGCACGCGACATGGTCGCCGATCTGGCGTGGGTGAACGAGCAACGGCGTCGTTCGTTGGCCCGGATCCATGACGCGGTCCAAGCGTCAGGGACCACGCTCACCGAGATCTTCGGCGTCGGCGACGTGATCGCCGCGACGTTGATCGGTCACACCGGTAACCCGGCCCGGTTCGCGAACGCGGACCGCTTCGCCGCCTACAACGGCACCGCCCCGGTCGAGTTCTCGTCGGGCACCGACAAGCCTGAGGTGTGGCGGCTGTCGCATCGCGGGAACCGGGCGATGAACCATGCGATCCACATCGCCGCCGTCACACAACTGCGCCACGCGCACAGCCCCGGCCGGGCGTTCTACGACCGCAAACGCGAAGAAGGGATGCGACCCAAGAAGGCGCTCCGCGCGCTCAAGCGCCGCATCAGCGATGTCGCCTACCGGCACCTCGTCGCAGACGCCAGACGCACCGCGCCACACCGCTGACAAGCGGGCCCGGGAGGGCAACCAGGAAACGACTCTTCAACCAGCGCGGCCGGCCACTGTCCTGAATCACCGGCACTTCGGACGAGCCACTCCCGGACCCACCGAAAACCCTACGCCCATCACCGAGCCCCGACCAGAGGCAGCCTCGCCGCGCCCTCGACCACTCCACCAAGGCACTTGACATACAAAGAGGGATCGATCTGCTCGCTGGACATCCCAGCGCAGTTGAGGCAATGTGCGCCCATGGTGAAGCGATCAGAGCGGAAGGCGTGATGGCGCGACATCGCCTCCTCGGCTGGCTCGATCGTGGCAATCAGCGAGCGATGGACGCAATCCGGTCGAATCCCGAAGCCGGGATGAAGGTGCTCCCCACGCCAAGTCCGAATCAGCGCGCCGCCAACTCCTCCTGACGCTCGCCATCGTTGGGCTCATCGGAATGATCTTCGGCTGGATTGGCGCTCTGGTCGCCCTCGCCATCGCCGTGCCGCTTGTGCGGAAGCTCGAGCAGCACCACTTCTTTGGTCACGACGGCACCGACGACATTGAGATCTGATCGGCAACCCAAAGGTCGCACCGTACTGCCGATAGGCGTGGATGCGGCACCCAAGACAGCGTCAACAGATGTTGACGGAGGGCTCGACCTGTCGTAGCCTGTTGTCGTGGACGTCGAGCCAGCAGCACGAAAGCACGGCGTCGACGACGATGACATGTCCCACGCAATTCGACATCACTGGCGAGCCTTCGAGACCGACGATCCGGCGGTCACGATGTTCATTGGGCCTTCGCGAGCTGGTGAACCGTTGGAGGTTGGTGTGGTCGAAGACCGAGAGGGCGTCGCCGTCATCCACGCGATGCCGGCCAGAGGCAAGTTCCTGAAGGGGTGGTGGAGGAAATGAGTACAACACGAGCAGCACGAACAAAGGCTCTCGAAGCGTGGGCCGACACGGTCGAACCAGGAGACCTGGTGGTCGCTGACACCCAGTCGCTACGCGCGATCGCCGAGCTCGCCGAACAGCGCGGAGACCTCGATGCGGCCTTGGCCGAGGCCATTCGTTCTGCTCGGCGCGCCCATCGGTCGTGGTCGGAGATCGGCGCCATGTTGGGTGTCTCGAAGCAGGCAGCCCAGAGGAAGTACTCGAAGGTCGCCGTATAGCCGACGCGCCACGCATACCTGCCATAGGTGCGGCTTCGAGCTGCGGGTGCGCCTCCTGCGACGCAGGACCCACACGCTGCAGCCACGGGACTCGGCCTGTGCTCTTGGTGGTCGCTTCCTGGGGACGGTTCCCAGGAACCGCCCCACCTGCCCGATCAGCGGTGCACCACGGCGTGTCGCAGATCGGCCCCCTCCCGTTCATGTCACACACCGACGACGGAAGCACGAGGCCAGCGTGTGACCAGACCGCGTGATTCGCGAGTTCGAGCCACGAATGGCTGCCGAAATGCGCCGGACGCAGCGGTGGGGCCTTCTGAATTGTCGCTGTGCACACGAGTAGGGGGGTGCAGCCGGCGCCGGCGGGTGACGGAGCCGCGCCTGGGTTGAACGAAGGTTTGACGCTTCTGTCAAACTGTTCCCCGCACATCTGAGTACAGGGAGACGTCATCGTGGGAATGCTCGACGGAAGAGTGGTCATCGTCACTGGCGGTGGCCGCGGCCTGGGCCGCGCGCACTGCATCGAACTGGCACGCGCCGGCGCGACGGTCGTGGTCAACGACCTCGGTGTGGGCATCCGCGGTGAGGCGACGGAAGAGTCGCCGGCCGAGCAGGTGGTCGCCGAGATCAAGGGTATGGGCGGCACCGCCATCGCCGACGGCACCTCGGTGACCGACTTCGAGGGGATGGGCGCACTCGTGGCCCGCACGGTCGAGCAGTTCGGCGACCTCCACGGTGTCGTCAACAACGCCGGCTTCCTGCGCGACCGCATGCTGGCCGCGATGAGCGAGGACGAGTTCGACGCGATCATCGCCGTGCACCTGAAGGGCACGTTCAACCTCACTCGCCACGCGTGCACCTACTGGCGCGACGCGAAGAAGGCTGGCAAGAAGGTCAGCGGGCGCATCGTCAGCACCACCTCGGGCGCCGGCCTGTTCGGCAACGTCGGTCAGGTCAACTACGGCTCGGCCAAATCGGGTATCGCCACGATGATGTTGCTCACCGCCCTGGAGATGGAGCGCTATGGCGTCACCGCCAACGCCGTCTCGCCGATCGCTGCCACCCGCATGCTCGCCACCGTCGGCCGCGAAGCCGACGAGAGCGGCGCATGGGACAAGCTCGACCCGGCCAACATGTCGCCCGTCGTCGCCTGGCTGGTCAGCGAAGAGGCCGGTTGGTTCAGCGGCCAAGTGCTGCGGGTCGATGGCAACGTCGTCAGCCGCGTGCAGACCTGGACCATCGCCGAAAGTTTCAACAGCAAGTCCGGCGAAGCCGTCACCATCGAAGAAGTCGGCCTCGGTCTGCGCAAGATGCTCGGCGCCGCTCCCCGCGGCCTCGGCGGCTGATCGCACCCCACCCAGGTATTCGGGGGAACCACACCCGACGCGCGTGACGTCCAAGGCCACGCAGTTCATACTGCGAACGAGGGAGTCATGACATGAGACGAGTGCGGGTTCGTCGGTACACAGCGCTGTTGGTGGCGGTCGGTCTGTTCGCCGCCGCCTGCGACGATGGCCATTCACCGCAGACGTCGTCAACGGTGACGGCCAATGACACCTGGTCGGCTGGAGCGCCGCGCTTGTTCGGTCTGCACTTGTCGGAAGGCACCGCCCAGACGGGCGCCACCGCGACGACACCAATCGTCACTGGCGACGACCTGTCGGCACAGCGCTTGCGCGAGATCCTGGCGCTGCTGCCGGAGTTCCTCACTGGTGCGACGCTGCAGCAGCAGTTCAACTGGCCGACCCAGACGACGCCGCCGCCGCGGGCCGGTCGCACGCTCGACATCGTCTTCCCGCCGGGTGAGACCACACCTCCCGACACCGTGCCCACCGGCGCGCTGCACGTGCTGCGCCATCAACCCGACGGTGCCGTGCCGATCGCCCCGTACCTGTCGATCACGTTCGACCAACCGATGGTGCCGGTCACCACGGTCGGCCAACTGGATGCCGCCGCCGTGCCGGTGAGGCTGACCCCCGCCGTACCCGGACACTGGCAATGGATCGGCACTCGCACACTGCGCTTCGACGCCACGAGCGACACCGTCGATCGTCTGCCGATGGCCACCACGTTCATCGTCGAGGTTCCCAAGGGTACGAAGTCGGCCACCGGAGGAGTGCTTGCACAGGCGGTGACGTTTACGTTCACCACGCCGCCGCCCACCGTCGTATCGCTCAGCCCGCAGGCCGAGAGCCTGCCGCTCGACCAGGTGTTCATCGCCGCCTTCGACCAACGTGTCGACCCGGCCGCAGTGTTGGCCACTGTGCACCTGCAGGCGAACGGCAAGGACGTGCCGGTGCGTGTGGCGACCGCCGCCGAGATCGCCGCCGACGACACGGCGCGCATGATCAGCGAGTCCACCGAGGCTGGTCGCTGGGTCGCGTTCCGGGCAACGGAGAAATTGTCCACCGACGCTGCGCTCACCATCGTCATCGGTCCCGGAACCCCCTCGGCGGAAGGCCCCGCCACCACTGCGACGGCGGCCACATTCCACGCCCGCACCTATGCACCGCTGCGGATCCAGGAGACGAACTGCTCCTCGGGCGACCAGTGCCCTCCCGGTAGTCAGATCTACGTGCAGTTCAACAACGTGCTCGACGTGCTGCACAGCGACGTCGGCAAGGTCGTGGTGTCGCCCGCATTGGCCGGTATGCAGGTCTCGTTGCAGGGCGGCACGATGGTCATCGGCGGCAGCACACTCGGCCGCACCACGTACGAGATCTCCGTCCCGGCGTCGTTCACCGACTTGTACGGGCAGACGCTCGGCAGCGACACCAAGGTGAAGGTGTCCATCGGTTCGGCGTCGCCGTCGATCCAACAGTTCCAGCCGATCACCACGCTCGATCCGTTCGCCACCGCACAGCAACTCTCGGTGTTGACGGTCAACCACGACACGCTCCGTGTGCGGGTGTTCGCTGCTGACCCGGCGAAGTTCGCTGAGTACGCGCGCTATGCCAGCGCTCGTGATGCACAAGGTGTGCAGTTGCCCGGTTGGGCGGTGCTGTCCGACGCCACGCTCAGCGTGAAGAACACCAAGGACGCAGCGGTTGTCACCGACATCGACCTCTCCGGCGTGCTGCACGGTGCGGCCGGACAGGTGATAGTGCTCGTCGAGCCGGTGCCGAACGTCGCTCCGAACTCGAACGACTACTGGCAGAACCGGCCGGCGCTGACGTGGGTGCAGAGCACCACATTCGGCGTCGATGTGTTGGCCGACGCGACGAGCGCCTACGTGTGGGCCACCGACCTGCGCACGGGTACACCGGTCCAAGGTGTGTCCGTTCGCTACGCCGCCGCTGCTGCCGTCACCACCGATGCGCAGGGTCAGGCGACACTGCCGTTGCCGACGACAGTGCCCGACGACGGGTACGGCGTGGTCGTCGCCACTGTCGGCGACAAGACCGCGATCATGCAGGTGAACGCTGTCCGCCAGACGCTGCGCGACCAGGCGCGTTGGTATGTGTTCGACGACCGGCAGGTCTACCAACCGGGCGAGACGATGCGGGTCAAGGGGTGGGTGCGGCGACTCACGGTGAGCGGTGCCGCCGACCTGGTGTCGCTGCGCGCCGGCGACACCATCGACTACATCGTCACCGACGCATACGGCAACCAGATCCTGAAGGGCACCACCAAAGTGCGCGGACTGGGTGGCTTCGACCTGTCGCTCGCCATCCCCGCGACTGCCGACCTCGGCCAGGCGTTCTTGCAGTTGTCGCTGCACGGCGAAGCTGCGCTGGATTCGGCCGACTACTCGCACCAGTTCCAGATCCAGCAATACCGCCGACCCGAGTTCGAGGTCACCACGCGGGCCGAGAGTGAAGGCCCGTACGTCAGCACCACGCCCGCCACGTTGGCGGCGACGGGCACGTACTACGCCGGCGGCCCACTGGCGTCCTCGCCGGTCGACTGGTTGGTCACCACCACCGCCGCGACCTACGCCCCTCCGGGCTGGACCGACTTCACGTTTGGCATCTGGGCACCGTGGTGGAACGTACCCGACATGCGCGAAATGGCCACGAGCGGAATGGTCAGCGACTCCATGCCGTGCTGCGGCCCTACGGGCGAGAGTCAGGTGGCGCAGTACCACGGCACCACCGACGCGTCGGGAACGCACTATCTGCAACTCGGGTTCGAGGGTGCCGACGGTGCACTGCCCGATCTGCCGGTGTCGGTGAGCGCGCAGGCGACGGTCACTGATGTGAACCGTCAGGCCTGGAGCGACACCACCGCGATGTTGGTGCATGCGGCCGACCGTTACGTCGGGTTGCGATCCACGCGTACGTTCGTCCGCCAGGGCGATCCGCTCACCGTCGAAGCGGTCGTCACCGGGATCGACGGTGGCGTGCAGTCCGGTGTGGCGTTCGACGTCGTCGCCGGCAAGGTTGAGTCGAAGTACGTGAACGGCACTTGGACCGAGGTCGTCGTCGACCCGCAGACGTGCCACGTCACCTCGTCGTCGGCGCCGTCGTCGTGCAACTTCGACACCGCCGTCGGCGGCCAGTACAAGGTGACCGCAGTGGTCGCCGGCAGCGCGGGAGGGCACAACCGCAGCGAGCTCACCACCTGGGTGAGCGGGGCCGAGAGCCAGCCCACCCGTGGTGTCGAACAGGGTGTGCTGACGGTCGTGCCCGACAAGGCGACGTACGCCACTGGTGACACCGCCGAGCTGCTGGTGCAGGCACCGTTCGCGATGGGCGAGGGCCTGCTGACGGTGGTACGCAACGGTGTGCGCAGCACGCAGCGGTTCACCGTCGTCAGCGGCAGCGCCGTGGTGCAGGTGCCCGTCTCCGAAGCCGACGTCCCGCAACTGACGCTCGGTGTGGAAGTGGTTGGTGCCACCACGCGCACAGCCGACGACGGCACTGCCCTGCCCGATGCGCCACAGCGCCCCGCGTACGCGGTGGGGTCGTTGGTGCTGTCGGTGCCGCCGGTGTCGCGCACGCTCACCGTCACGGCAGTGCCGCGTCAGACCGAACTCGCCCCTGGCGGATCGACAGCGATCGATGTGAAGGTCACCGACGCCAAGGGTGCGCCAGTGCAGGGTGCTGAGTTCGCCGTCGTCGTCGTCGACGAGGCGGTGCTCGCGTTGTCCGGCTACCAGCTCGCCGACCCGCTCGGCCTGTTCTACGGGGCCACGTGGGACTCGCTCACCACGGCGTTCTCCCGTGCGCAGATCGCGCTCGTCGACCCAGCCACCCTCGACCGTTCGAACGGCAACGACGGTGGCGGCCTTACCTCGGATGAGTCCTCGAACTCGGACGACCAGTACACGCCCACCACCACTGGTGCCGCGTCCCCCGACGCGTCGGGTGGCGACAGCTCGGGTGGCGGGAAGGGTTCGACCGGCAAGCCCGTCGCCGTGCGCTCGAACTTCGACGCCCTCGCGCTGTTCCAACCCACGGTCACCACGGGAGCCGACGGCACCGCGTCCGTCGATGTCACGTTGCCCGACAACCTCACCCGCTACCGCGTGATGGTGGTCGCGGTCAGCGGCGCCGATCGCTTTGGCAGCGCCGAATCGAACATCACCGCCCGCCTGCCGCTGGCGGTGCGGCCTTCGGCCCCACGGTTCGCGAACTACGGCGACTCGTTCGAGCTGCCGGTCGTGCTGCAGAACCAGACGAACGCGGCGATGTCCGTCGACGTGGTGCTGGAGACCGCCAACCTGGCACCCGGCGCCCCGCAGGGCACCACGGTCACCGTGCCTGCCAATGGCCGCGTCGAGGTGCGCTTCCCGGTGACGACGGTGCAGGCCGGCACCGCAGCGTTCCGCGTCACCGCGGTCAGCGGCGAGATATCCGACTCGGCGACGGTGGAACTGCCGGTCTACACACCGGCGACCTCCGAGGCCTTCGCCACCTATGGCACCGTGGACTCCGGCGCCGTCGACCAACCGCTCGTCGCTCCCACCGGTGTGATCCCGCAGTTCGGCGGGCTTCAGGTCAGCACATCGTCGACCTCGTTGCAGGCGCTCACCGACGCGGTGCTGTACATCGTGCAGTACCCGTACGAGTCCAGCGACGGCCGGGCCACCCGCATCATGTCGATCGCCGCACTGCGCAAGGTGCTCACGGCGTTCGACACGCAAGGGATGCCCACCGCAGCAGCGATCGACGCCGCGGTGAAGGCTGATATCGCCGGTCTCGTCGCGATGCAGAACGACGATGGCGGGTTCCCGTGGTGGCGCAGAGGCGACACCTCCGAACCGTTCGACTCGGTGCAGGTCGCACACGCGCTGACGGTCGCCAAGGCCGAGGGCTATCTGGTACCCCGCGACCTCTACGACCGGGTGATGAACCACATCGCCAACATCGAGTCGTACATCCCGTCGACATACGGGGAACACGAACGCGACACGATCAGCGCGTATGCGCTGTGGGTCCGTTCGCTGGCAGGCGCAGGCGACACCGCCAAGTCCGAGCAGCTGTACCGCGACCGCAAGGCCGACCTGTCGGTCGACGCGCTCGCATGGCTGTGGACTGCTGTCGGCAACGGTGCGATGAAGACCGAGATCGCGCGCACGATCAGCAACCGCGCCGTCGAGACCGCAGCCGCCGCCAACTTCACCACCGGCTACGGCGACGGTTCGTACTTGGTGATGCAGAGTGATCGGCGCACCGACGGCATCGTGCTGGACGCGCTGATCGCCAACGATCCGCGCAGCGACCTGATCCCCAAGGTCGTCACCGGACTGTTGGCCGACAAGGTGCGCGGTAGGTGGGACAATGTGCAGGAGAACTCGTTCATCCTGCTCGCGTTGAAGCGCTACTACGACGTGTTCGAGACGCAGACACCATCGTTCGTTGCCCGCGTGTGGCTGGGCGCACGGTTCGCCGGTGAGCACACGTTCCAGGGACGCCAGAC
>CAIXHI010000490.1 GCA_903919215.1 uncultured Acidimicrobiaceae bacterium | reverse complement strand
CGGCGAACGGGGAAGGTCACCCCGTCGCTACGCGATGGCGAAGGCCCGATTCATTCGTGAGTAGGTACTGGCACCGGCCGAGTTGATCGGGTCGCCGTAGATCACATGCCCCGAGCGGCGCTTGGCCAAGATCGCCACTTCCACCGGGCGCCCACGGAACGGTGCATGCACGATCGCGTCCCCGACGCCGAGATACAGCATCACGTGGCCGGGGTAGTACACGAAGTCGCCTGCTTGAGCAGTGGCCTGCGTCCGCCTCGCCGCCGCGCGAATCTGTGTACGGCTCTGGTGGGCGATCGGTGCACCCGCCTGAGCCCATGCCCACGAGGTGAGGCCAGAACAGTCGAACCCCACGCCGGGGGTGCGCGCGTTCGTGCGGTACGGGGTGCCCAACTGGCTGAGCGCCGCCATCAGAGCGACCTGATGTGGGCGATCGGCCCGCCGCCAGGCCACCCGCAACACCGTCGGGTCGAGCCCCAACCGAGCAGCGACGGCCTCGGCGACGCTGTCGCGGAGACGACTGAACTCCTGCACAGCCGACGGACGACCTCCGCTGTAGGCAAACCAGGCACTCAACGCCTCGGTCGCACCGACGGCCACCGAGTCGGGCGGGGTTCCCCGCAGCGGGGCGGCAGCAGCCAGATCTGGGAGCGCGGCCGCGCACATGGCGAGTGTGGCTGCCACGAGGGCAGCCCGGGCACCGCGGCTGATGGCCATTCGCCCGCCACCGTAGCGTCATCAAACCGCAACATTCAACGGCCGGTACGCTCGCTGCGTGCCGCACCCACCCTCCACCGAGCCCCGTCCTCGGGTGGCAGCCCTGCTCGCGGCAGGTGGCGGCACCCGCTTCGTGGGCCCCACGCACAAGCTGCTGGCAGCACTCGATGGGCGCCCGGTGTGGGTGTGGGCGTTGCAACATGTCCTCGCGGCAGGTTTCGACCATGTCGTCGTGGTGACCGGAGCAGTGCCGCTCGATGTACCGGATGGAGTGATCGTGCGCCACAACCCGGCCTGGGCTCAGGGTCAGGCCGGCTCGGTGCAAATGGCCGTGCAGGCAGCTGCCGAACTCGGTGCCGACACGGTGACCATCGGCCTGGCCGACCAGCCGTTCGTCACCCCCGAGGCGTGGAGGGCAGTCGCAGATGCCGAGACGGACTGCCGTATCGCGATCGCGGTCTACAACGGCACACCCGGGCCGAACCCCGTACGTCTGCGTTCCGATGTGTGGCCGCTGCTCCCCACCGACGGCGACACCGGCGCACGTGACCTGCTGCGCGACCACCCCGATTGGGTCTGCAGGATCGACTGCGTAGGATCAGCATCCGATATCGACACGCTGGAGGACCTCGAGCGATGGAAAACCTGAAGAACGAGTTCGTGGTGAATCGGCCGATCGAGCAGGCGTGGCTCGTGCTCACCGACCTCGAGCGCATCGCACCGTGTCTGCCCGGCGCCCAGTTGCAAGAGGTCGAGGGTGAGACCTACCGCGGTGTGGTGAAGGTCAAGCTCGGCCCGATCTCCACCTCGTTCAAGGGTCAGGCGAACTTCCTCGAACGCGACGATGTCGGCCACCGCGCCGTGTTGAAGGGGGAGGGCCGCGACACCGGCGGCAAGGGCAACGCCGACGCACTCATCATCGCTCAGCTCGAGTCGATCACTGCCGAGACCACCAAGTGTGTCGTCACCACCGAGTTGAAGGTCACCGGCAAGGTCGCCCAGTTCGGTCGCGGCATCATGGGCGACGTCAGCGAGAAGCTGATGACCCAGTTCGCCAACAACCTCAACACGATGCTCGACGCCGACGAGCCTGCCGCTGCCACACCCGCCGAGGCCGCTCCCGAAGCACCCAAGGTGCGCACCATCCAGGGCCCTGCAGCCGAGCCGATCGAACTCAGCGAGTTCGCTGGCGGCGCCGTGCTGAAGCGCTTGGCTCCGTTCTTGGGCGGCCTGGTCATCCTGCTGCTGGTCCTGCGCCGCCTGCGCAAGTGACCAGCCCGTCCGCCGACGAGACCGCTCGCGTCACGGCCCTGCTCGGCCGCGTGCCGCAGGGTGAGTTCGAGATCGTCGTACGCGATGCTGCGGGCGATCCCGTGGTCATCCGCAACCAACCACTGCTACAGGACGGCACCCCCATGCCAACGCTGTACTGGCTCGCTGGCAAGGATGCGCTTCGCCGCGTCAGCACCTTGGAGGCCGCGGGTGGCGTGCGCCGCGCCGAAGCCGAGATCGATCAAGCCGACGTCGCTGCAGCCCACACCAGGTACGCGGCCGAACGCGACGCACTGATCCCCGCCGAGCACACCGGCCCGCGGCCTTTCGGTGGTGTCGCCGGAACCCGCCAGGGCGTCAAGTGCCTCCACGCTCACTACGCCTACTTCCTCGCCGGCGGGGATGACGCCATTGGCCGCTGGGTCGAGCTACAACTGCAGGACATCTCGTGAGCGTGGTCCTGCGCATTCACCTTGGCGAGCACGCCAGCACGTACTCCGTGGAAGGCCAGCTGTACGCCGTACCCGTTGGCGCTGACACGCTGGCAGCGATGGTGGTCGGCGACCCACCGCTGCCAGAGGAACTCACCAACGCGATCGGACTGTTGCTCGATCATCTCGAGGACGTCACCCGCGAAGTACCGGCCGCGGATCTCGCCGACTCGGTGGAGATCAGCGGGCCGGGCCTCGACACCATCGTCGCCGTCGAAGTGGGGGGGCATGCCCCACTGCCGTTCACGCTCAGTCGGGCAGCCGCCGAGGACGTGTTCCGCACGCTGGTCACGGAGTCGCTCGTCGATCGCGTGAACAACCCCGGCCTCCCCGCCGAGCAGGCCAAGCGGGTGCTGGGCGTGTCGTGCGCGGTCGTCGCCGTGCTGCGTGGGCTACGCCTCGACGAAGTCGTCGTAGTAAGCAACTGATCCATGCGCGGTCGCGAACACCCCTCGATGTCATCCGGCGCAGCCATCCTGCTGTACGGGAAACGCGTGATGCTGCGGCCGCTCACCACCAGCGATTGGACGCAGTGGGCCGAGGTCCGCGCCCGCAACGACGACTGGTTGAGGCCGTGGGAGCCGATGCGACCGGTGAACCTGCTCGACCCGACCCGTGACAGCGACGCGTTCGCCGCCCGGTGCGCCGCCCGTGAGCGCGACCGACAAATGGGTATCGCCTACGGATTCGGCATCTTCATCGACGGCGAGTTCGCCGGTGAGGTCAACCTCAACGGCATCGTTCGTGGCGCCCAGCAGGGCGGCACCATCGGGTATTGGATCGACCAGGCCAGAGCCGGGCATCGCTACATCGCTGAGGGTGTCGCCGTTGTCCTGCGGTTCGCCTTCGAGCAACTGCACCTCCACCGCGTGGAGATCTGCATCGTCCCGCGTAACCACAACAGCCGGCGGGTGATGGAGGTGCTGAACATCCGCGAGGAGGGTGTGGCCCTGCGCTACCTGGAGATCAACGGCACGTGGGAAGACCACATGCGCTTCGGCATCACCGCCGAGGAGTGGTGGCTACGTCAGAGCGAACTGACGACCGGCTGGCTGGAGCATCAGGCCTGATCGGCGGCCAGGCGCGTGGCCTGCGCCTTGGCCTTGCGCATCGCGCTCCGCCGCTTCCATTCCTTCATCTTCCAGTGGCGCATGCTCTTGGGAGCTGCACTCTTCTTCGCCTTCTCGGCGTCGTGATGATGCGACGGAACCCAGGCTCTGCCAGGTTCGTGCACTTCATCAGGCTCCAGTCCAGAACTGACCTGCGCCGCAACTGAGTGCAACTCGCTGTTGATGCGATGGCGCTCGTTGTGGGCATGTGCTCGCGAGTCCATTTTCGGCGGTGGGGCCGCCTCTTGGCTGCGATTGCGCTGGCTCATTGGTACCTCCGTATGTGTTCGGAACGTACTGACTGTTTCCCGTGACTGAACCGTACGTCACTTGTGGCTCACCCGAAAGGGACCTTGGGTAACAGTTCTGTGCGCTTTTGCCCAGCCCTACTTCTTGCTGGTGATCTGGCTCTGGAGCGCCTTGACTTTCTCTAGGAACCACGGTTGCTGGGTGCTCCACACCTGCGGTGTCAGCTCGCGGGCGACGGCCTCGGCGTGCACAGAAATGTCGGCCATGTCCTTGATGCTCTGCTTGATCTCCAGCACCAGTTGGCGCGGCGCCTGGCCGGCGCGTGCGGCCATCGCCTGCGCGGTGGCCAGCAACTGGTCGTCGTCGACACACTTGTGCACCAGACCGACGCGCTCGGCCTCCGCTCCGTCCATGATCTCGCCGAACACCACACCGGCGAACGTGGCCTGCGGGCCGACAATGCGCCGCAGCATCCAGGTGTGACCGCCACCCGGGTGG
>CAIXHI010000489.1 GCA_903919215.1 uncultured Acidimicrobiaceae bacterium | reverse complement strand
GCACCAGTTGCGCGACGCCGCGTGTTGCCTCGCTGCCCGAGGCCATTGCGATTCCGCAGTCGGCGTCCTTCAGCGCCAGCACATCGTTGACTCCGTCGCCGGTCATCGCGACGGTGTGCCCTCGCGCCTGCAGCGCCTTCACCATCGCCCGCTTCTGGTGCGGTGTGACGCGGCCGAACACGGTGCCGCGTTCCACCGCATCGGCGAACTCCTCGGTGCCCTCAGGCGGCAACGTCGTGGCATTGACGTTGTCGGCCCACGAGGCGATGCCGGCGCGTCGCGCGACCGCACCGACCGTCACGTTGTTGTCGCCACTGATCACCTTGACGGTGACACCCTGCTCGGCGAAGTACTGCAGGGTCGCCGGTGCGTCGTGGCGCACGACATCTTCCAGCAGCACCAGCGCCGTGGCCTGCACACCGGGCAGTACGACCTCAGTCCCGACGGGTCCACCATCGGTGAACTCGCGATCGGCCTTGGCGAGTACGAGCACGCGCTGGCCCAGCGCGGCGTGCCGCTCGACCTCCTCGCGCAATGCACCTGCGTAGGCGTCGGTGAGTACGTTCTCCGGCGCTCCCAGTACCCAACTGCCCTGGCCGGCGAACGACATACCGCTCCACTTGCGGGCCGATGAGAACGGCACTCGCCCGGTTGCCTTCCACGATGTGGGTTCGTTGTAGTGCTCGTCGAGCGCCTGCGACGTCGCGTTGGGGTCGGGGTCGAGTTGTGCGATCGCCGCGAGGGCCGCGTCGACTTCGGATTGATCAGCGTCGCGGATGAGCTGCACACCCGATACGGCCAGCGAACCTTCGGTGATGGTGCCGGTCTTGTCGGCGCACAGCACATCGACGCGCGCGAGTACCTCGATGGCCGGCAGCTCCTGTACGAGGCACCGCTTGCCCGCAAGGCGCACGACGCCCACGGCGAAGGCGACGCTGGTGAGCAACACCAAGCCCTCGGGCACCATGCCCACCAGCCCGGCGACGGTGCTGATGATGGAGTCGCGCCAGCCTTCGTCGCGGCGGAAGAACTGGCTGCTGGCGAGCAGCACTCCGACGGGGATGATGAGATACCCGACCCAGCTGACGATGCGGTTGACATCGTTGCGCAACGGCGAGTTGACCAGTGTGAAGCGCCGGGCCTCTTCGGCCAGCTTCGCCGCGTAGTTCTCGGCACCGACCTTGGTGACGACCATGCGACCCGTACCTGCAACCACGGCACTGCCGCTGAGCACCTCGCTGGCCGGGCCCTTCACCACTGGATCGGCCTCGCCGGTGAGCAGCGACTCGTCGATCTCCAGATTCTCGGCGGTGAGCACTGTGCCGTCGGCCACCACCTGGGCGCCAGCCCGCAACTCGACGACATCGTCGAGCACGAGTTCGTGTACCTGCAGTTCGCTCACCTCGCTGTCGCGCACCACCCGGGCACGTGGCGCGCTCACCACGCTGAGCTGGTCGAGCACCGACTTGGCGCGCAGTTCCTGGACGACACCGATCACGCTGTTGGCGATGATGACACCACCGAACAGCGCATCTTTCGGCGAGCCGGCGACGATGACCATCGCCGCCAAGACTCCGACCACGAAGTTGATCGGGGTGATGACGTTGCCGCGGATGATCTGGCTGACCGTGCGCGTGGGCGCTGCCGGAACGGAGTTGGTGAGACCCTGCGCGACTCTGTCGGCGACCTCGGCGCTCGAGAGACCGGTGCTCGGGTCGGTGATGAGGGTGGGCACGGATGCGACGTTAGACGTTCACTGAACTGGGCCACCACTAGGGTCGTCAGCGTGCTCGTCATTGGTCTCACAGGTGGTATTGGCTCTGGTAAGTCGACGGTGGCTGGGCTACTGGCCGATTGTGGCGCGGTGGTCGTCGACGTGGATGCCGTGGGCCGCGAAGTCATCGCCCCTGGCGGCCTCGCCGAGGCTGGCGTGCTGGCTGAGTTCGGACCGGGTGTCGCCGATGCCGCAGGTCACGTCGACAGGGCTGCATTGGCTCGCGCGGTGTTCGGTCAGCCCGAGGCGTTGGCCCGATTGACCGCAATCAGTCATCCGGCGATCAACACCGAGCTTGCCGCCCGGTTGG
>CAIXHI010000488.1 GCA_903919215.1 uncultured Acidimicrobiaceae bacterium | reverse complement strand
GCGCCGATCTGGACGGCGGCGGAAGTGACGATGGAGAACAGCGACGGGCGCAGAGCATGTTTGAACAGCAGCGCCGGAGTGCTGACGCCCTTGGCGCGGGCGGTGGTGATGAAGTCGCTCTGCAGCGTGCCGATCATGTCGGCACGCAGTACGCGCATATAGCCAGCGTAGAGCGGGATGGCAATCGTGACCGTTGGCAGCAAGAACGCCTTGACGTGGTCGATGGGTGAATCCCACAGGCTGTGATAGGTGGCCGGGAACGGGATCCACTTACGTTGCACGCTGAACAGCAGCACCAGCACCGGTGCGACGATGAAGTTGGGCACGGACAACATGCCGAAGGCCGACGTCGTGGCGGCCCGGTCGAAGCGGGAGTTCTGCTTGTATGCCGACCACACGGCGGTGGGCACGGCCAACCCGAGCGCCACCAGCTGGGCATAGACCATCAAGTACGCCGAGACGGGCACGGCCCGCTTCAGCGCGCTGGCGATGGTCTCGTTGGTCTGGAACGTGAGACCCCAGTTCCCGGTGACGAAGTCCTTCACCCATTTGAAGTACTGGGACGGGATCGACTTGTCGAGGCCAAGGTCTTTGATGACCTGTTGTGCCTGCTCCTTGGTCGCGCCTGGCCCCGCCTTGAGGCCGACGATGACGTCGTTGCCTCCAGGCAGGAACCTCAGCGCGACGGCAGTGACGAAGGTGACCACCACCACGACGAACATGGTCTGCGCAAGTTTGCGGATCACATATCGCATGTGTGGTGGTGGTCCCTTCCCATTGATGGTGTGTGTGACTGACGGGTGTCAGTCGATCAGTGCTCGACCCAGAGGTTCATCGCGTAGAACGTGCCGGCGATGCCAGCTCCGAAGGCGGTCTCCTTGCCATCGGGCAGCTCGAACACCACGGGACCATGGACGGTCGGCTTGGACATGATGCCCCAGATCGACCAGCTTCCCCACAGGTTGTAGCACTCTTCGCCGAACAACTTGTTCACATCTTCGGCGATCTGCTTCTTCTCGGCCGCGTCGGCGCTGGCGCGGTTCCGGTCGAGGAGGGCGTCGAGCTTGGTGTCCTTGATGCGACCGAAGTTGAGGGCCAGTTCACCGACCGGCTTCGAACCCGATGAATGCCACCAGTAGTACTGCTGGTCGAGGTCGAACCCGCCGTGGTTGCGCCACTGGAACACCTGGAACTTGCCGAGGGCGGCGGTGAGGATGTACTGGGCCTGGTCGATCTGGTCGATGGTGACCTCGTCGAAGCCAGCCTCCGTCCACCACTGCTGCTGTGCCTGGGCGGTCACCAAGTTGGTGTTGTCCTGTGTGGTGGCCAACGAGATGGTGAGCTTGCCCGGGTGGGCAGCCTTGTAGGCGGCGACCAGTTCCTTGGCCTTGGCCATGTCCTGCGTCGTCGGGTAACCGGTCTCGGCGAGGTAGCCGACCTGCGTGGGCGAGAACGGCCCGTTGGCCTGCTTGGCCACACCGGCGCCGATCGTGTCGATCAGCCCCTTGTCGTCAGTGGCGTAAGCCAGCGCGCAGCGCAGGCTCTTGTCGGTGAGTGGCGAACCATCCTGGGTGACGTGCAGCAAGGAATACGCGGTCTCACCGTTGTTGGAAATTTCGGTGAGCTTGTTTGTCGTGTCCTTGCGGGCGTCGGCGATGGTCTGGCCGTTCGCCGAGTGCAGGATGTCGACGGTGCCGCTGAGCAGCGCCTCGCGGCGGCTGAGGGCATCGGGGATCGGACGGAACTCGATGGAGTCGAGATACGGGTACGGCTTGTTCCAGTAGCTCGCGTTCTTCTTCATCGAGAAGACCTCGTTCGGTACGTACTTGTCGTACACGAACGGTCCGGTTCCGACCGGCTTCGACTTCAGTGTTGCGTCGGCGTCGCTGGCCTTCAACCATGTGGGCGAGGCCATGTAGCCGGACTGGCCCATCATTGCGAACGGGAACGCAGCCCACGGCTTCTCGACGGTGACCACTGCGGTCATCGGGTCGGCCGGGTCGATCGCGACCGTCTTGAGCGAACGCAGGATCGCTCCGGTGGTGATGCCGTTCTTGGCGCGGGTGAGGTTCTCGACGATCGCTGCGCCGTCGAACGGTGTGCCGTCGTGGAACGTGACGCCGGCGCGAGCCGTGATCTTCCACTCGGTGTAGTCGGCGTTGGGTGTCAGCGACTCGGCGAGGTACGGGCTCCAGGAGCCGTCGCCGTTGGGCATCGCGAGCGTGTCGTAAATATTGCGGATGACCTGGTGGCAGGCAATCGCGCAGAGCATTTCCGAGGGACGCCACGGGCTCGAGGTGTCGGCCTCGATCCCCATCACCACGTTGCCACCGGGAACCGGCTGCTCTTCAGCTGCGGTCGTGGGCGGCGGGGCGGTAGTGGCCGCAGCCGTGCTCTCGGTGTTGCCAGTCGTTGACTGAGTGGATGTGTTGTCGTCTCCGCCGCAGGCTGCGGCGATGGCGCCGACGCTGATGACGAGCGCTGCAAGCAGCCTGCCCGGTCGGCGTCGTGACGGAGTACTCGAATGACCCATTCCCTCTTCCCCCAATTTGTGAGTGATGTTCATTGCCCGAGATGCGGCAGCAGTCCGTGTGACGCCGTTCACATCCGGGTGTGCGCACATTAGCCAGATCGATCGCGTCGGGTACGACACGGAGCTACGGTCACGTCCGTGCCTGCGCTGCGTGCCGACTTTCTTGACGTACCGCTCGCCGCGCGTTGCTCGCCTCGGCAGCGCAAGTTCGCGGAGATCATGGAACGCCACAGCGTGGCAGTGGGGGCTGGCCTGCCGGCGTATCTCGACCCCACGTCCGGGCTGGCGGTGTTCACTGCTCAGTTCCTTGCCGATCGCGACTACTGCTGCGACAGCGGCTGTCGCCACTGCCCGTACGCTCGGGATTGACCTCCTGAGGCGGAGTAGCGTCGGGCCATGGCGAACGATCCGGTGAAATCTCTGAAGATCGAAGCCGGCAACAAGGTACGTCTGCGATCGTTCGACACGGACGACACGTTCGGCTGGCACAAGGAATCGGCACTCGCCGAACTCGAACAGGTGAAGGTTCAGCTCGAGGTCGTGCAGCAGCGGTTGTTCGGTGAGGAGCAGCGCAGCCTGCTGCTCGTGCTACAGGCGATGGATGCGGCCGGCAAGGACGGCACGATCCGCTCGATCTTCTCCGGGATGAACCCGGCGGGTGTGGTGGTCAGCAACTTCGGGGTGCCCAGTGAGGAGGAATCTGCGCACGACTATCTCTGGCGAGCGCATGCGCACACTCCGGCGAAGGGCCGCATCGGGGTGTTCAACCGCAGCTACTACGAGGATCTGCTGGTCGTGAGGGTGAAGGGCTTCGCTCCTCGCCCGGTGTGGTCGAAGCGCTTCGAGCACATCAACGCGTTCGAACAGATGCTGGTCGACGAGGGCACGACGGTGGTGAAGATCTTCTTGAACGTCTCCAAGGAGGTGCAGCGTCAGCGCCTCCAGGAGCGACTGGATGATCCGGAGAAGCGCTGGAAGTTCCGCAAGGGCGACTTGGACGATCGGAAGTTGTGGCCTGACTACACGCGGGCCTACGAGGATGTGCTGTCGCGCACCTCACGGGCTGATGCTCCGTGGTACGTCGTGCCCGCCGACCACAACTGGGTTCGCAACTTGGTGGTCGCCAAGGTCCTGCTGCATCACCTCGAGCGAATGAAGCCGCGTCTGCCCGAGTCCGAACCAGGACTTGAAGGACTGGTCGTCGAATGACGTCGTCGGCCGATATTTCGTGAACGCCGCGAGAACGATCTTGGTGATGGCGCTGACAGACCTTTACGAATTGTAAAGTTCTTCCACCATGTCCGTGACCGTTCCCACCACGTTGGCCGAAGCGCTTGCCGCGCTCGCCGATTCACCCACCGCGACGGTCGTCGCTGGCGGCACCGATGTCATGGTGGAGGTCAACTTCGGCCATCGCTCAGTCAGCGATGTCGTAATGGTGAACAGGGTCGCCGAGTTGCGAACCTGGCGCCACGAGGCCGATGTCCTTCACCTCGGCGCTGGTGTCACCTGGTCCGAAATCGAGTCCTCGCCGATCGCCGAATGGGTGCCCGCGCTGGCCCAGGCGGCCCGCACCGTCGGTTCCCCGCAGATCCGCCACGTGGGTACGGTCGGCGGCAACCTCGGTACCTGTTCTCCGGCGGGTGACGGTTTGCCCGTGCTCGCCGCGCTCGATGCCATCGTGCACCTCGCGTCCGCCGACGGCGCACGGTCGCTCCCGTTCGGCGACTACATGGTCGGCCCGAAGCGCACAGCGCGTCGACCCGGCGAACTGATCACCGGTGTCACGGTCCCCGTGCTCGGCGGCTGGCAGGGGTACAGCAAGGTCGGTGTGCGCAACGCGATGGTGATCGCCACCGCCAGTGTGGCGCTGGTCGCCGATGCCGGGTCGGTGCGACTCGCGCTGGGCTCCGTCGGCCCCACCATCCTGCGCTGCCCGGAGGCCGAGGCCTTCGCTGCGGCGAATGTGGACTTCACGTCCGGAGTTGCCAGCAGCGCGGTGGTCACCCAGTTCGCCGAACTGGCACGTGCTGCCGCGCGACCGATCGACGACCATCGGTCTTCCGCCGCCTACCGCCGCCATGCGGTCGGGGTGCTGGCCGGCCGACTGCTGCGAAGGGCCTTCCCCAATGAATGAGATCTACACACTGCACGTCAACGGCGAGTCGCGTGACGTACGCGATGCATCCGCGGGCGAGAGCCTGCTCTACGTGCTGCGCGAGCGCCTCGGCCTGATGGGCAGCAAGGGTGCGTGCGAACAGGGTGAGTGCGGCTCGTGCAGCGTGATGATCGACGATCAACTCGTGTGCGGGTGCCTG
>CAIXHI010000487.1 GCA_903919215.1 uncultured Acidimicrobiaceae bacterium | reverse complement strand
CGTTTGAAGCCGAACCCGCACCGGGTGCGGGTTCGGCTTCAAACGCAGCGGGGCGGGGGCGGGGCCGACGTTTGCGGGTTCTGCGGGAGGGGTACGGTGCGGTCATGTACGCACTGCCGGAACTGCCCTATTCGCCCGGCGCCCTCGAGCCGCACTACAGCGGCGAGATCGTGTCGCTCCACCACGAAAAGCACCACGCCGCCTACGTGAAAGGCGCCAACGACACGCTGGCTGCCCTCGATGCCGCTCGCGCCGCCGGCGACTTCTCGACGATCAACATGTTGTCGCGCAGCTTCGCCTTCCACCTCAGTGGCCACGTGCTGCACAGCATCTTCTGGACCAACATGAGCCCCGATGGCGGCGGCCGACCCGAGGGTGAACTGTCCTCGGCGGTCACCGAGTTCTTTGGCGGCTTCGAGGCAATGCAGGCACAACTCACGGCTGCCACCGTCAATGTGCAGGGCATCGGCTGGGGTGCGCTGGCATGGGAGCCCGTCGCCAAACGATTGGTCATCGAGCAGATCCACGACCACCAGGGCAATGTCGGTGCTGGCAGCATTCCGCTGTTGGTGATCGACTCGTGGGAGCACGCGTACTACCTGCAATACAAGAACGTGAAGGCCGACTACGTGAAGGCCTTCTGGAACATCGTCAACTGGCCCGACGTCGCCAGCCGCTTCGCCGCCGCCCAGCACGTGCCGTCGACAATCTGATCCGGAGTAGCCTCAGCACGATGAGCGACGAGTTCGTCGAGATTCCCGACAGCGACACGTTGTGGCGCTTCGAGCGCAGCTTCCTCGAATCCAACTGGACCTGCATCTGGGGTCGAGGGTGCCACGGCATTCTCGACCACCCTGCTGCCGAGCTACAGCAAGGCTGTTGCTCCGTCGGTGCCGAAATGGCCGACGTCGAGGAAGCGATGACGGTGTCCGCATTGGCAGCCACCGTCCCGCCGCACCTGTGGCAGTTCCACGACCGGGCCGACGTCGACGACGTGTTCAGCGACGAGACGCGCACCAACACCAAGGTGGTCGAGGGTGCCTGCATCTTCCTCAACCGTCCTGGTTTCGAGGGTGGCACTGGGTGCGCCCTGCACCTGTCGGCACAGGCCGTCGGCGAGTCACCGATCGACTGGAAGCCATCCGTGTGTTGGCAGTTGCCGATCCGCGTCGAGTGGGAAATGCAGGACAGCGGTATCGAACACGCCACGGTGCGCCGCTGGAGTCGGGCCGACTGGGGCGAGGACGGCACGACGATGTCGTGGTGCTGTACCGAAGGTACCGAGGCGTATGTGGGCGACCGGCCGGTGATCGAGTCGTTGGCCGAGGAACTCTCGGCGATCGCCGGTCAGACCGTCTTCGTGCAACTGCGTCAACGACTCGGTGACGTCAGCGGGGGTTGACCGAGCGGAAAATCACTTCCGCCTCCGACAACCGACGGCAGGCCTCGCGTTCGCGACGCACCGGCCACCACTCGTACAGGAAGATCTGCAATGGCTTCCACATTGAGACCCACCCCAGCACGGTGAGTCCTTCGTGCACGACATCGAGCACCGGGTTGGGGCTGGTGCCGATGAGGTGCGACAGGGAGATGAAGACCGTGAGGGCACAGAGGCCAATCGCCATGCTGATGCGGCCTTCGCGCCACAACTTCTGCAACTCGCGGCCCTCCTGCCACGCGCGGTACTCGAAGTGGTTGTGCAGGCCGCGGGCCACTGCGTCGCGTCGGCTGTCGACGTTGCCGTCGATCACATGGATCTCGATCGTGATCGGCTTGTCGCCGCCAAGATCTTCCGCCCACTCCTCGATCCAGTCAGCCACCTCTGGGTTCAGCGAACGTTCCTCCAACGGCGTCGGATCCATCGCGTTGAAGATCTGATCGAGCGCGGCGACACGCACCTTGATCGCGCCGGCGTTGAGTTCCTTCTGCGACCTCGGCCACTCGCGTTGTTCCATACCGCGAGTCTTTCGCGAATCTCAACCGTTCTTGGGCAGTTCCGCCCAGGTCTTGACCTTGTCCTCGTTCGGCTCCTTGGGCAGACCAAGTGCGCGCTCGCCGATGATGTTGCGCTGCACCTGATCGGTGCCGCCATAGATCGGCGGGCCCTGGGCGAAGAGCGCCAACTCTGTGACGTGGGCGATGCTGGGGTTGCCGGTGGCGGCCTCGATGACTCCGCGACCGGCCGTCGTGTACGAGTGCAGCATGCCGCTCGCACCGAGCAACTTCAGGCCCAGGTCGCGGCTCTGACGGTTGATCTCACTCATCGACAACTTGGCGATATTGGGGGCGCCGGCGATCTCGCGGCCGACAGCGGCGTGGGCCTTCATCCGCAGGGCCAGCATGCGGCCGACCTCGTGCAGTGTGTGCAGGCGGACGATGTCCTGGCGCACGATCGGATCATTGACCATTCCGTTGGCGCGAGCGAGTCGGAGGAACAGCTTCTGAGTGTCGCTTGATCCGGCGCCACCAGCGGTGGCAGGGCCGGCTTCGCGCAGGAAATCGCCGACGCGCTTCGGCAGATCGCCGGCAATGGTGCCGGGGATACAGAGTGCAGCGGCGCTGTGGCCGCCGGCGCCGAGGCCGGTGCGCTCGAACATCAGGGTCGTGTTGGCCACGGCCCACCCGTTGTGCGTCCCGCCAATGATGCCCGAATCCGGTACGGAGGCGTCGCTGAGGAACACCTCGTTGAACATCGCATGGCCCGTCATCTCCTTGAGCGGACGGATGTCGACCGCGCCCGGCTGGTGCATGTCGAACGCGTACCAGGTGATGCCCTGATGCTTGGGAACGTCGGGGTTGCTACGAGCGATGAGCATGCCCATATCGGCAACCTGGCCACCGCTGGTCCACACCTTCTGACCGTTGACGACCCACTCCTCACCATCCTTCACAGCGCGAGTGCCGAGACCGGCGAGGTCGCTGCCGGCACCGGGTTCGCTGAACAGTTGGCACCATGCGGCCTGGCCAGTGACGATCGGCAGCACGTACGTGTCGATCTGCTCCTGCGTACCGTGTACCGCGATGGTCGGTGCAGCCAGCAGCATGCCAAGACCGCCGGGAGCGCCGACCACACCGCGCTGCACGATGCGTTGGGCAACGGCGATGGCCTCGTTGCGCGACAGACCCTTGCCGTAGGCCTTGGTGGGCAGGGCGGGGGCGGCCCACCCCGAGGTGCCGAGGCGTTGCCACCACTCCGCGACGGTGAGGTCGGGGCTCCAGTTCGCGTCCAGCCAGGTATCGAGTTCAGCGAGGAGATCACTCATCCCCTCAGCTTCCCGCACTGCGACCGACCGTGTCGAACCCTGACGGTAGGGTTGGCCGCGATGGTGTCCCGTTCTCTCGGCAAGGTCGTTGCTCGATTCTCCAACGCGGTGAAACCGTTCACCTCGAAGGATCGCGCCGCCGCGTTCGCCCGACAGCTGAAGGCGGAGTACGAGGCCGGGCGCTCCGGCGCAGGTGACGAGCCGATCGACGAGGATGTCGAGACTGCCGAGACCGAGTCCGTGGTCAGCGCGATTCGCGATGTCGACTGGGCCGCGGTGCGGTCGTCCACGGCCGAACGCACTGCCGACGCAGCCGAGAAGATGCGGGCGATGGCGTCCGAGGTGGATTGGGGCAAGGTGCAACCGGTGGCCGCACAGGTATCGAGTGCGCTGATCGCCGCCGTCGCTGCGGGTCAGCTGCCCATCGGCGGCCGCATGGGGGCCACCGTGGTGCGGGCGATCATGAACGACCGTGGCCTCGCTCAGCG
>CAIXHI010000486.1 GCA_903919215.1 uncultured Acidimicrobiaceae bacterium | reverse complement strand
GGGCGAAGAACTCCCACAGCTTCTTGCTGAGGAACTTGCAGGCGACCAACTTCTTGGTCGCGTTCTCCTGCAGTAGGTAGTTGATGATGTCGGGCCCGTTCCAGTTGCGGGTGACGCCCATGAACGTCTTGGTACCGATGTCGTGCCGAGTTGGCCAGAAGCGGTACTCGAGCGTGTCCCAATCGATACCGTGCCCGGTCCAGGCCCGCGCCGCCGCGGTCACATCGTCCTCGGTGTAGTTGCCCACACCCAGCGTGAACAGTTCCATCAGCTCTCGGGCAAAGTTCTGGTTCGGTGAGCGCTTCACGTTGTCGAGGTTGTCGAGATAGAAGAGCATCGCTGGCTGCACGGCCATCGTCTGCGTGAGCGTGCGGAAGTTGCCGAAGGCCGAGTCGCGGAACAGTTTGTTCTGCGTCAGCATCGCCTTGGCGCTGTTGACCTTGTTCCAGCCGCTGCAGAAGTGCCCGTGCCAGAACCAGGTCATCTTCTCCAGCATCGGTCGCGGTGCGTCGCACATCCGGTCGATCCACCACTGCACCGCATACACCCACTGGTCGTAGCCCTGGCCGTCGATGTCGTGATCGAGGAAGGACGGCAACGCGACCGGCACGGTCACCGCCAGAATGTCGTCGACCGCGTTCTCGCGGGTGACCGACGGCTGCGACAGCGCAGCGAGGCGTTCCGGGCGTACCACGTACTCGGTACGGCGCAGCAGATGCGCGGCATGTGTTGCCTCCACCGGTAGCTCTCCTCCCGACACCCGGCTCCCGTCGAGCCTGTGAGGGTCATCGCCCACTACGGGGCGCGAGTTGAGTGTGGATCCCGTCAAAACGACCACCGCCCGGCCGTGTGGCCGGGCGGTGGAGCGACGAATTGTCGAGGAGGGCTGCCCGTTCAGAGCAGCAGAGTCACTTGGCCTTGCGCTCGCCGTAACGCTTGTTGAAGCGCTCGACGCGTCCGCCGGTGTCGACCAGCTTCTGCTTGCCCGTGAAGAACGGGTGGCACTCGTTGCAGAGTTCCAAGGTGAGGTCGCCGCCACGGGTGGACCGGGTGGTGAACGTGCTGCCACAGGAGCAGCGCACGGTGACATCGGTGTACTTGGGGTGAATCTCGGTCTTCATCTCATCCTCTTACGAACTAGGCGACGCAGTGTAGCGGCGGATTTCGGCGAGGCACCCAGTATTTCCAGGGTGCACAGCCCAGGTCAGAGCGGCTGCTTGGCGATCTCGGCCAGGAACTCGGCGTTGGTGCGGAACGACTTCAGCCGGTCCTGCAACAACTCCAGGCCCGCTGCCGGGTTGCCGTCGGCGGCCATGCCGCTGAGCACGCGGCGCAGCTTCCAGACGAGCTGCAGCTGCTTCTTGTCGAACAACAGCTCCTCGTGACGGGTACTGGACGCATCGACGTCGATTGCCGGGAAGATGCGGCGTTCGGCGAGGCGGCGATCGAGGCGCAGCTCCATGTTGCCGGTGCCCTTGAACTCCTCGAAGATCGCCTCGTCCATGCGGCTGTTCGTCTCCACCAGCGCGGTGGCGAGGATGGTGAGCGAGCCACCCTCCTCGACGTTGCGTGCGGCACCGAAGAACTTCTTCGGCGGGTACAGCGCACCGGCGTCGATACCGCCCGACAGGATGCGTCCGCTCGGCGGGGCGGCCAGGTTGTAGGCGCGGCTGAGGCGGGTGATGCCGTCGAGGATGATGACGACGTCTTCACCCATCTCGACGAGGCGCTTGGCCTTCTCGATCACCAGTTCGGCGACGTGTGTGTGCTCCTCGCTGGGACGATCGAAGGTGCTGGCAACGACCTCACCCTTGACCGTACGGCGCATGTCGGTGACCTCTTCGGGCCGCTCGTCGAGCAGCAGCACGATCAGCTTGACCTCGGGGTGGTTGGCCTCGATGGCGGTGGCGATCGTCTTCATGACCGTCGTCTTGCCAGCCTTCGGGGGCGAGACGATGATGCCGCGCTGACCCTTGCCGATCGGCGACATGAGGTCGATGATGCGCACCGTCATGTTGTACGGATCGTTGAGCATCTCGAGGCGCAGGCGCTCGTCGGGGAAGATTGCGGTGAGGTCTTCGAACTTCGGACGGTTGCGGGCCTCTTCCGGGTCGCGACCGTTGACAGTGCGGATCTCCAGGAGCGCCGGGTTCTTCTCGTTGCGACCGGCGGGGCGGCTGAGGCCGGTGACATGGTCGCCCTTGCGCAGACCCAACTGGCGGGTGAGTTTCACCGGAACGTAGGCGTCGTCACGCGACGGCAGGTAGCCGTTGGCCCGCAGGAAGCCGTATCCCTCGTCGCGCAGATCGAGATACCCCGACACTTCGACGGGCTCCAGCCCCGGGGCCTCGGTGAGATCGTCGCGGCCGGGGCGTTCGCGATCGCGGTCACGCTCACGGTCACGGTCGCGCGGGGTCTGCTGCTGGGGAGCCTGCCCGTGTCCGGACTGCTGTCCGTGCTGCTGGCCGGCGGCCGGCTGTTGGCCGGCGGCCGACTGCTGGGCGGGCTGGGCCTCGCCACCTTCGCCAGAACGGTTCTTATTGCGGCGACGCCGACGGCGGCGAGCGTTGCGGCTCTCCCCCTCGGACTGACCATCAGCCTCGTCGTCGTCGCTGTCGTCGTCGTCACCGTCGTCGTCGTTGCCGCTCGATGCGGGCGCCGCCGGGCGCTCAACCTCACCACGACGCACCAGGTCGGCCTCCCAATTGGCCAGCGGTTCGCCATCGGGCCCGAGAATGACCTCGTCCGCTGCGGCTGCCGAGTGGGCCTCGGGGGCAGCGGCGGCGGCCTCCGGCGCGCCAGATTCGGCGGGCGCCTCGGCAGCAGTCGGGCCAACGCCGGTGCTCTCCAAGATCTTTGCGATCAGCGTCGCCTTGGCGGCACGTGCTGTCGTCTTGATGCCCAGCGCCTGCGCAATCGCGAGCAACTGATCCTTGTCCTTCGATTCGAGCATCGACTGCTCTAATGCTTCCGCGGCCACCGGCCACCTGCTTCCTGGGAAAGAGGGAAGGCGGATGGAAACCGAGCGGGCAGTAGAACGCTGCCGGCGACCCCATCGCCTGGGTGCGAGAACCCTGTCGCTCCATCAGCCGTTCAGACCGGATGCAACAAGGATCGCCCGGCGAACCGGACTGGGGAACTGTACTCCGCCCGAACACCTGTCCGCAACGCGGCCGCGTTCCCCCAAGTCGGCGCTGAAGTCCGGGGCGGTCTGCTCTGAACGCCGACTTTCGTCACGGCACCCCCAAGTCGGCGCTGAAGTCCGGGGCGGTCTGCTCTGAACGCCGACTTGGTCAGCGGAAGGCGGTGGCGACGAAGTGCTGGACCGCGGCGAGGTCGTTGGGCAGCACGGTGAGGTGTTCGGGGAGGTCGAACAGGTCGGCCAGGTGCGGCGGCAGCGGCGGGCGCACACCGGTGGCGCGCTCGACGGCGTCGGGGAACTTCGCCGGGTGGGCCGTCGCCAACGTCACCGTGGTGCCGGTGAGCGTGCCGAGCAGGCGCAGCTTCTCGGCCGCGCCGACGCCGACCGCCGAGTGCGGGTCGAGCAACATGCCCGCCTCGCGGTACGTGCGGGCGATGACCTCCAGCGTTTCGCTGTCGTCGAGGCGAGCCGCTTGAAAGCGGCCGTCGAGGTGCGCTGCACGCTGATCGGGCTCAATCGACAACGAACCGCTCGAACGGAACCGCTGCAGTTGTTCGGCCGTGAGGCCACCGTCGCGACCGTTCATCTCGAACAGCAGACGCTCGAAGTTCGACGACACTTGAATGTCCATGCTGGGACTCAGCGACGGCACCACGGGAGCGGCACTCATGTCGTTGCGGTTGATGAACCGCTCAAGGATGTCGTTGGCGTTGGAGGCGACGATCAGTTGGTCGATCGGGGCGCCCATGCGGCGGGCAATCCAGCCGCTGAACACGTTGCCGAAGTTGCCGCTGGGCACGCACACGTTGATCGGTCCGGCCAACAGATCGGTGGCGGCGATGTAGTACACGATCTGCGCCATCACCCGCGCCCAGTTGATGCTGTTCACAGCGCTGAGCTGCATCCGTTCGCGGAACTCGACGTCGTTGAACATGGCCTTCACCATGTCCTGGCAATCGTCGAACGTGCCCTCGACCGCCACCACGCGCACATTGGGCGATTGCACCGTCGTCATCTGCTTGCGCTGCACCTCGCTGGTGCGGTGGTGCGGGTAGAGGATGACGATGTCGACGTTGGCGCAGTCCTTGACACCGTCGATCGCCGCCGAACCGGTGTCGCCGCTGGTAGCGCCGACGATGGTGACTCGCCGACCCTGGTCGCGCAGCACGGCGTCGAACAGGCGGCCGACGAGCTGCAGCGCGACATCCTTGAACGCCAGCGTCGGCCCGTGGAACAACTCCTGCACGAAGTGCTCATCGTGCAGTTGCACCAACGGCACCACGGCCGGATGGGCAAACGTCGCGTAGGCCTCATTGCACAGACGCAGCACCGTGTCGGCAGGCAGGTCGTCACCGACGAACAGTTGGATGACCTGCGCCGCACGCTCGGCGTACGTGGCACCAGGAATGCGGGCCGGCAGCGCAGGCCACGACTGAGGCACGTAGAGCCCGCCGTCGTTCGCAAGGCCGGCGAGCAGCACCTCGGTGAACCCCAGTTCGGGGGCCGCGCCACGGGTGGAGACATATCGGGTACTACTCATGTCAGCCCTTGATCACGCGTAGGACAGTACCGACCTTCAGCACTTCGTCGAGCTCACGGAGTTCTCCGACGGTGGCCTGCAGCGATGCCTCAACGGCATCGTGGGTGATGAACACGAGGCGGGCATCGGCGCCGTGACCCTCCTGCTCGGCGGCACGGATGCTGACACCGTGGCGGGCGAACACACCGGTGACCGCGTGCAAGACACCGGGACGGTCGGCGACGTCCATGCTCAGCAAGTACTCGGTGGTGATCTCGTCGATCGGGCGGATAGTGGCCCGCGGGAACGCACCAAGCGTTGCATGCGTGTTCTTCGACAGGTTCGTGGCGGCGTCGATCACGTCGCCGAGCACGGCGCTGGCGGTGGGGTCGCCACCCGCGCCGCGGCCGTAGAACATCAGCGAGCCGACTGAGTCGCCCTCGACGAACACTGCGTTGTAGGCCAGACGAACGCTGGCGAGCGGGTGGGTGAAAGGCACCATCGTCGGGTGCACGCGCACACCGATGGCACCCGTGGCGCGATCCTGTTCGGCGATGCCCAACAGCTTGACCACATAGCCGAGGCGCTTGGCCATCGTGATGTCGGCGGCCGACAGCATGCTGATGCCCTCGTGGTGCACATCGCCAGCGACGACGTCGGCACCGAACGCGATACACGCCATGATCGCTGCTTTGGCCCCGGCGTCGTAGCCCTCCACGTCGGCGGTGGGATCGGCTTCGGCGTACCCGAGGGCCTGGGCCTCGGCCAGCACATCCGCGTACTCGGCGCCCTCTTCGGTCATCTTCGTCAGGATGAAGTTGGTGGTGCCGTTGATGATGCCCATGATGCGGCTGACGGGTTCACCGCGCAGGCTCTCGCGCAGTGCGCGCACGATGGGAATGCCACCGGCGACGGCCGCCTCGAACAGCAGGTCGACGCCCAACTCATCGGCGAGCGCGTACAGCTCGGCGCCATGTTTGGCGAGCAGTTCCTTGTTGCCGGTGATCACCGGCTTGCCGTTGCGCAGCGCAGTGGTGATCAGTTCACGAGCCGGCTCGACACCACCGATCAACTCGACCACGACGTCGACATCGGGATTGTTGACAACGGCCAGCGCATCGGTGGTCAGCGCCCCGTCGGGCAACGTGATGTCGCGCACCTTCGCGAGAGTGCGCACCGCCACGGCCACGACTTCGAGGCGCACACCTTTGCGTGCCTCGATGACTGCCTGCTGACGGGCGATGAGCGAAACGAGCGGCGCGCCGACATTGCCGCAACCGAGGACACCGACCCTGATGAGCTTCACGGAATGCAGGCTACGAGCGTTTCCGGGCCCAGGTCGCACCGCACCAGATCCTCGAAGGACTCGCGGCGCACCACGAGTCGGGCCACACCGTCGCGCACGAACACGACCGGCGGCCGGGTGAGCTTGTTGTAGTTGCTGGCCATGCTGTAGCCGTAGGCGCCGGTGACCGGGGTGGCCAACACGTCGCCGATGCGCAGATCGGCGGGGAGGCCGGCATCGAAGATCAGCACATCGCCGCTCTCGCAGTGCTTGCCCACCAGGCGAGCGCTCATCGTCCGTTCGGCCAACACATCGCGCGGCACGAACGCCTCGTAGCCGCTCCCATAGAGGACTGGGCGAGGGTTGTCGCTCATGCCACCGTCGACGCTGACGTACCTGCGCACACCGGGGATGTCCTTGATCGTGCCCACGGTGTAGAGCGTGACGGCCGCCTGGGCGACGATGCTGCGACCCGGCTCGACGCTGACCGCGCTGCGTACTCCGAGTGCCTGACACGCGTCGAGCAGCACGTTGCCCCACTGCGTGATGGTGGGCGCTTCTTCGCCCGCGACGTACGCCACGCCAAGGCCGCCACCGAGCACGAGTTCGGGAAGGTCGAGCGGCGCGGCGAACTTCGCCATCACCTCTGCAGCTCGGCCGAAGCTGGCGGCGTCGAACACGTTGCTGCCGATGTGGCAGTGCACACCCTCGAGATGCACCGACGGTGAACGGCGCATGCGGTCGACCGCGCGCTGCGCATCGCCGTTGCCAAGGTTGAAACCGAACTTGCTGTCGTCCTGGCCGGTGGCGATGAACTCGTGCGTGTGCGCGTGCACACCGGGTGTGATCCGCGGAATGACCTTCGGCACCGCCAGTCCCTCGGCGTGGAGCGCGTCGAGACGGTCGAGCTCGTCGAAGCTGTCGACCACGATGTGGCGCACACCGGCCTCGATGGCCATACGCAGTTCGGCGACGCTCTTGTTGTTGCCGTGCAGTGTGAGCGCATCGGCGGGAACCCCTGCGTGCAACGCGACGAACAACTCGCCGCCACTGGCGACATCGAGCAACATGCCTTCCTCGTACGCCAGACGTGCCATGGCGCCACAGAGGAACGCCTTCGTGGCGTACACCGCGCGACCGGGACCGAACGCCGCAACGGCTTCACGGCAGCGGGCGCGCAGGTGTGCCTCGTCGTAGACGAATGCCGGGGTGCCGAACTCGGCGGCGACCTCCAGCAGGTCGCAGCCACCGATCCGCAGGGATCCGTCGGCCTGCACCTCAGCGGTGTCGGGCAGCAGGGAGAGAGGTACGGGGTTCATGTCACATCCGCTCGGGGGCGTCGATACCCAGCAAGGCGAGACCCTGCTGCAGGGTGCGCGCGGTGAGGTCGCAGAGTGCGAGGCGCGACTCGCGGGTCGCTTCGTAGCCGTCCTTCAGCACCGGACACGCTTCGTAGAACCCGGTGAAGGCCTGCGCCAGGTCGAACAGATAGGTGCACAGGCGGTGCGGTGCGAACTTCTCCACCGTGTCGTGCACGACCGCGTCGAACTGCAGCAGCGCCAAGGCCAAGGCCCGCTCTTGTGGTTCAGCGAGCGACACGGCTGTCGCGCGCACCGGGGCGCGCTCGACACCCGCACGGCGAAAGATGCTGCAGATGCGGGCATGCGCGTACTGCAGGTACGGGGCCGTGTTGCCCTCGAAGGCCAACATCCGATCCCAGTCGAAGGCGTAGTCCTTGATGCGATCAGTGCTGAGGTCGGCGTACTTGATCGCACCGATACCCACCATGCGGCCAACGGCGGCCTGTTCGTCGGCGGGCATCTCCGGGTTCTTCTCGGCAACGGCCGCAGCCGCGCGCTGCACACCTTCGTCGAGCAGCGCCTGCAGCTTCACGTTCTCGCCGCTGCGGGTCTTGTACATCTTGCGGTCGGCGCCCAACACGCTGCCGAAGCCGACGTGCACCGCGTGTGCCGGCGGGGCCAGCCAGCCGGCCATCTCGGCAACCTTGAACACCATCGCCAGGTGTTGTGCCTGCGGCGAGCCAACGACGTACACCAGCATCGTGGCGCCGAGGCGGTCGACACGATCGATCACGCACGCAAGGTCGCTGGTGGCGTAGTTGAACCCGCCGTGACCCTTCTGCACGATCAGCGGCAGCGGGTCGCCATCACGGTTGGTGTAGCCGGGCACGAACACCACGTCGGCGCCCTCGCTCTGCTCGAGCAGTCCCTTCGCCGCCAACTGCTCGACGACACCGGCAAGCTTGTCGTGGTAGGCGCTCTCGCCCATCAGGTCGGCGTGCGTCAGCAGCACACCGAGCTGGCGGTAGACGATGTCGAAGTACTCGGCGCTGTTGTCGACCAACCGCTGCCAGATCGCGAGCGTCGCGGGGTCGCCGCTCTGCAACGCGACAACGCGGTCGCGGGCACGGCTCTTGAAGTCGTCGTCGGTGTCGAACTTGGCGCGGGCCGCTTGGTAGAACGGGTTCGGGTCGGACATGTCGATCGCGGCCGAGTCGCCGAGATCGAGCAAGTGTTCGATGAGCATGCCGAACGGAGTTCCCCAGTCGCCGATGTGGTTCTCGCGCACGACCTCGTGGCCGACGAACTGCAGCAGGCGCACGATGCTGTCGCCGATGACCGTGCTGCGCAGGTGGCCGACGTGCATTTCCTTGGCCACGTTGGGCGCCGAGTAGTCGACGATGACACGCTCGGCCACGGCTGCCGGACGCACCCCGAGGCGGGCATCGCCGGCTGTCGCAGTCAACTGTTCGGCGAGAAAGGCCTCGGTGAACGTGAGGTTGATGAAGCCCGGGCCGGCGACCTCGACGGCGCTACACACTGCCGCCAGCGCGCCAGTGGCGACGACGGCGTCGGCCACCTCGCGCGGGTTGCGACCGACCTGCTTGGCGAGTGCCAGTGCACCGTTGACCTGCGCGTCGGCACGGTCGCTGGGGCGCACGACGGGGTCGATGCCCTCGGCGGGCAGTCCGGTGACTGTCGCGAACGCATTGCGCAGCGTCGCCGAGATGGTGTGGAGGGGATCGGCCATGGTGTCCCGATGGTACCGGTCAGGCGTTGGCGAGGAGCCAGTCTTTGGTGCCGATCGCGAACAGCACACCGGGGCGCAGCGCCCGCAGCACGGCCAGCAGATCGTCGTGCGCCAGCGACACGCAGCCGGCGGTCGGACGCGAGGCGCCGGTCGCGTCGTAGCTGAACCGGTGCAAGAAGATGGCCGCCGCGTACGGCGTCTCCCCCGCGGCATCACCGCTCACGTCAGGCTCCATGTTCGCCCCGATCAGCGCGGCGTGTTCGTAGGCGCCACGCACGGCTGGCAGGAACTCGTCATCGGGCCCCGGGCACTCCCCCGCTGACCGCTGCACCAAATGCCCGTAATCCGGGTCGTTCGGCGTGGCGCCGAAACAGTCACCAGCGCGGACTCGCCGGTATCCCCCGGCGCTGACACCCGGGTCGGCGGCGTTGCCAAAGAAGCTGAACACCTCACCGTCCCACGCCGTCATCGTGCCCAATGAGAACACACCCGCCGGTGTCGTGCCGTCGCCGCTGCGCCGCTCGGCAAGGGGCCGCACACCGTTCTTGCCCAACCGTGTCGTCATCGCCGCGGTGCACTGCCAGCCCGACGCGCCGAGTTCGGCCATTTGCAACGTGCCGGTGCTGGCAGTCGCCTCAGAAACCGTCACGACGACCACTTGTGTGGCATCGGCCTGCGCGACCGCAGTGGCGATCTGCTGGCAGTCGTCGAGCGCTGGGGCGACCGTCGTACTCGTCGTCGCATTCGTGGCGCTCGACGTCGAAGTGCTCGGCAACGTCGTCGGCACGGCCCGCGAGTCGGCCGAACACGCGGCGGTCAGTGCCATCAGCACCAGAACCGCGAGCGCGTTTCGCATCCTTGCAGTGTGGCAGTGGAACCGAGTCGAACACCGGTCCGGTACGATCCCTGATGTCATGGCCGACACACTGCGCACCACCGAACTGCTCTCCATCGGGCAACTCGCCGCGCGCGGAGGTATCGCAGCGTCGGCGCTGCGCTTCTACGAATCGCAGGGTCTGCTGCACGATCACCGCACCGACAGCGGCCAGCGCCGCTATCTGCGCGACACGCTGCGCCGAGTGGCATTCATCAAGGCAGCCCAAGAAGTGGGCCTCAGCCTGGAAGACATTCGCTCGGCGTTCGAGGTGCTGCCCACCGATCACAACGCCACCGAGGCCGACTGGACTGCGCTCGCCGCACGCTGGCAGGCGATGCTCGCCGAACGCATGCGCCTGTTACAACGGCTCAGCGCCGACCGCGGCAAGTGCGTCGGTTGCGGGTGTCTCACCCTCGCCGACTGCGCGAAGCAGAACCCCGCCGATATCGCCTACGAGATCGGCCATTCGGCGCAGTACCTGCTGGGCCGCACGCGCGCCGACGCCGAAGCCGCTCAGGCCAAGGCTCGGGCGAAGCGTTCGCGCTGACAGCCTTCACGCTGGCAGACAGCCGGTATCGTTTGCCCGTCCGCAAGGACCCCCGCCCTCGTAGCTCAGGGGATAGAGCGTCGGCCTCCGGAGCCGGATGCGCAGGTTCGAATCCTGCCGAGGGCACTGCTGCCACGACGCGAAGAGCCCTCCAGGCGGCTCCGCCGACGTAGCTCGGATTCCGAGCCGGAGCCCCCCAGAGGGTGATCGTGCTGACTGCGCAGCGGGGTCGCGCGTCAGTCGAGGTGGTTGTTCTTGCGGTGGCTGCGGGTCGCAGCCAGCGAATTGAGCGCACCGGCCACGTCGTCACCCGTCTCGCGAGCGTGGGCCTTCACGGTCTCCCACTCGGCCAACGACTCGCGGGCGGCGGCTTCGTTCTGGCTCCAGCTGGGGTCGACCGTGCAGGTCAGCTCCAGACGCACGCCGTCCGGGTCGAAGAAGTAGATGCTGTAGATGATGCCGTGGTCGACCGGGCCGATCACGTCGATTCCGTTCGAGCGAATCCAGGTCGCCCACGAGTCGACCTCCGCCGTGGTCTGCACGTCGAGCGCCAGGTGACGGAACGTGTGGTACGCCGGGATCGGCTCGACGACCGGGGTCGGCAGGTCGGGTGCCTCGAAGAACGCCAACGCCTCGCCCTCACCCAGACGGAAGAACGAATGGAAGTAGGGCACCGGCTCCTTGGTGGAGGGGATGCTCTCATCGAGCACCGCAGCACAGAACGACATACCGAGGATGCGACTGTAGAAGTCGACCGTCGTGGAGGTATCGCCCGTCACGTAGGCCACGTGGTGCAGCCGGAGCGGGGTTGTCGGGAGCGTTGCCATGCAGCGCATCGTGCTGCCCGCAACGCGCCCCGCCGTAGGGCCATTGGTCCCTCCGGCAGCCGCCGCAGACCCGACATCGCCCGGAAATACTCCACCGTCACCCCCGGGAACAGCCGTCGGCATGGCAATCTTGGACGGTGAGCTGGACCAACCTCGTGCCCGCCATCGCGCAGGCCCGCAGCTACCGCCGCGAGTGGCTGTCCAAAGACGTTTTCGCCGGGGTCGTCCTGACTGGCCTGCTGGCTCCCGCGGGTATGGCATACGCCGCCGCCGCCGGGCTACCACCGGTCACCGGCCTCTACGCCACGATCGTGCCACTCGTGGTCTATGCGCTGTTCGGGCCGTCACGGATCCTGGTGATGGGCCCCGATTCATCGCTCACACCACTGCTCGTCGCTGCCGTGCTACCCCTCGCGGCGGTGGGTTCCGACCAGGCCGTCGCACTGGCCGGCGCCGTGAGCATCCTCGCTGGGCTGATCTGCATCGTTGCTGGCCTGGCCCGCTTCGGATTCATCGCCGAGCTGCTGTCATCACCCGTTCGCTACGGCTACCTACACGGCATCGCACTGACGATCATCGTCGCCCAGTCGGCCAAGCTCTGCGGGTTCTCCGTGAAGGGCGAGACGATCGTCGGCCAGCTGCGCCAGGTCGTCGACGGGCTGGATGCCGGGCGGTTGAACGGCTGGGCGCTGACGATCGGGCTGCTCTCCATCGCCGCGATTGCCACGCTCCGGGCCGTGTCGCGCCGCCTCCCTGGCACGCTGATCGCTGTCGTCTTCGGCATCCTCGTCGCACTGGCGTTCGACCTGCACCGGCGAGGCGTTCCGCTCGTCGGCGACCTTCCCAGCGGGGTGCCGACGTTCGCGATCCCCGATGTCGACTGGCACACCACACGCACGCTGGCCGGCGCAGCATTGGGTATCGCCTTCGTCGCCTTCGCCGACACCAGCGTGATGTCGCGCACGATGGCGATGCGGCGCCGCGAGCACGTCGACGCCAACCACGAACTCGTCGCACTCGGTCTGGTGAACGTGGCATCCGGTCTGTTCCACGGCTTCCCGGTCAGTGCCAGCCAGTCGCGCACACCGGTCGCCGAGGCGATGGGGTCGCGCACACAACTCACCGGGATCACTGCCGCTGCCGTGCTGCTGGTGGTGGCCGTCGCCGCGCCCACCACCTTCCGCCACCTTCCCGAGGCGTCGCTCGCGGCGATCGTGATCGCTGCCGCCATCTCGCTGATCGACCTCCCCGCCATGGTTCGGCTGTGGCGCGTGCGACGCAGCGAGTTCGTCCTCTCGATCGCGGCACTGCTCGGCGTCGCCGCGCTCGGGCCGGTCAGCGGCGTGGTCGTGGCGGTAGCACTCTCCATTCTCAACTTCCTCCGCCTCGCGTGGAAGCCGCACACCGCCGAACTCGTCCGCGTGGATGGCCTCAAGGGCTACCACGACCGCGTACGCCACCCCGAGGGTCGGGTCGTGCCGGGGTTGGTGCTCTACCGCTTCGACGGCCCTCTGGTCTTCGCCAATGCCCGTTTCTTCGTGGAGGATCTGCAGCGCGTCATCGAGGAGCGGCCCGAGCCCACGTCATGTGTGATCATCACTGCCGAGCCGATCACCGACATCGACACCACCGCCGCCGATACGTTGAAAGAGCTGGTCGACCACCTCGCCACACGCGGTATCGAACTGCGCTTCGCTGAACTGAAGGGAACCGTGCGCGACCGTCTCCAGCGTTACGGAGTGTTCGATCCGGACGAGCACCGCTTCGTTGCCCGCACGGTGGGCGAGGCCGTGAAGCAGTACCTCAGCGAGCAGCAGGTGCCCTGGGTCGACTGGGAAGACCGCCCGAGCGATGGGGACAGCCCTACCGACCGCGGGTAGCGTTTCGCACGTGATGCGACGCTCCACCACGTTCCTCGGCCTGTTCGGCGCCCTCGCCGCCGTGGCCACCCTCACCTCCTGCGCAACGTTCGATCGCAACGACACCGCCGCCGAGGTCAATGGGCACACGCTCTCCAACGAACAGCTCGACACGCTGATCAACCACGAGACCGACCCCGCCACCATCCGCGAACGACTCTCGAGCTGGATCCAGATCACTTCGGCCGCCGAGAACCCGACCAGCGTGCACTCGCTGGACGAACTGGAGACGCTGCGCGACACGGTGCTCGCCGACCTGATCGCCAAGTACGGCGGCGCTGGGCAGACCCAGTACGAGAAGCCGCTCGACAGCACCAACTACATCTGCCTCGGCGCCATCCCACTGGCCGCAGACGTGAACGCCGACGACGTCATCGCCGAACTGAAGGGCGGCGCCAGCTTCGCCGAGCTCGCGCAGAAGTACTCCACGGTCGACACACTCGCTGCCTCGGGTGGTGTCATCGCCGACCAGAACGGCACCGACTGCTTCGACCCCACCACGTTCGACTCCAACTTCACCGGCATTCTCACCGCACTCACGGACGCCAAAGCGAAGGTGGGCCGTCCCGTTGCCATCGACGGCGGCGACGGCACCGGAGCGATGATCATCCTGTACCTTCGGCCGTTCGCAGAACTCTCGCTGCAGGACCGCGCCACCATCGAGTCCAGCACCATCGGACCCGCATTGAAAGACCTGTACACAAATGCCGTGATCAAGGTGAACTCGCACATCGGCGTGTGGGACCCCGCCACCGGCACCGTCATCGCCCCGGAGGCAGGGTGACCCCACCCCGGGTCATCGTCGTCGGCCTGGGGCCGGCTGGCGACGAGTACATCACCGAGCACACACGAGCAGAGATCGCTCGCGTCGAGCACCGCTATCTGCGCACCGGCCGCCACCCGAGTGCACACCTCGTACCCGAGGCCGTCACGTTCGATGAGGTGTACGAAGCGGCCGACACGTTTGCCGATGTGTATGCCGAGATCACCGACCGGGTGGTGGCTGCCGCAGCACAGTACGGCGAGGTGCTGTACGCAGTTCCCGGCTCGCCACTCGTGCTGGAGCGCACCGTGCGTGCGCTGCGAGCCGACGATCGCGTGCAGTGCGTCATCCATCCGGCGATGTCGTTCCTCGACATCATCTACAACCGCCTGGGCATCGACCCCGTGGAGTCGGCGATCACGTTGATCGACGGCCACGAGTTCGCCACCGCGGCGGCGGGCCTGCACGGTCCGCTGTTAGTGGCCCATACACATGCCAACTGGGTGCTCAGCGATATCAAGCTGGCTGTGGAGGGCGCCACGGGCGACGAACCGGTGGTGATCCTGCAGCGCCTCGGCTCGCCCGACGAGTGCATCACCACCACCACGTGGGCCGAACTCGACCGCACGGTGGAGGCCGACCACCTCACCAGCATCTACATCCCACACCTCGGTTCGCCCGTGGCGTTCGAGAGTGCGCGCTTCCACCAGCTGGCCCGCACGCTACGCGAGCAGTGCCCCTGGGATCAGGAGCAGACGCACCGCTCGCTCGTGCGCTATCTCATCGAAGAGACCTACGAAGTAGTGGACGCGCTGCAAGCGCTGGATCCCGACGACCCCAGCACCGACGACGACCTGGTGGAGGAACTGGGCGACCTGCTCTACCAGATCGAGTTCCACGCCACGATCGCCGAGCAGGAAGGTCGGTTCACGATGGCCGACGTCGTGCAGGGTGTGCACGACAAGTTGGTGCGCCGTCACCCACACGTGTTCGGTGACGTGGTCGCCAACGACACGGACACAGTGCTCACCAACTGGGATGCGATCAAGCGCGCCGAGAAGCGCCGCACATCGGTGTTCGACGGCATTCCCACGTCGCAGCCTGCACTCGGGTACGCGTACGCGGTGCAGCGCAAGGCCGCCAAGGTTGGGTTCGATTGGCCCGACGTCGACGGGGCCCTGCCGAAGATCGCCGAGGAAGCAGCAGAGATCCGCGAAGTCGCCCACACCGGCGACACCGAACGTATCCACGATGAGCTCGGCGACCTGTTGTTCGCTGTCGTCAACGTTGCCAGGCACCTCGACGTCGAGCCAGAGTCCGCGCTCCGTCAGGCAACGCTGAAGTTCCGTCGTCGCTTCGAGCAGGTGGAGCGACTGGCCACCGAGCGCGGCATCGACCTGCACACCGCCGGGCTGCCGGCGTTGGACGCGCTGTGGGACGAAGTGAAGTCCACCGAAGCCTGAGTCAGGACGCTGCCTGGATCGGCGCACTTCGCCGTGCAAAGAAGTCGGGCAACACCTCGGTATCGGAGTGCACGGAGTGGCGGCCGGTACACGCTCGATCGAATGCAGCCATCGCCTGATACATGCTCACCGCGTCGACGAGATAGAAGAGCACCCACAACGAGACCAGCACCAACGTGAACACGGCCTCGTCGAGCATCTGGCCGAAGAACGACAGCAACAACGAAACCACCAGTGCAACCCACGGCAGCGCGATGACGCGGACCCACGGTGCGAGTTCCCCGCCGATCACCTCTGCCGTGCGGCGGTACGCGCGCAGCACGCCGAAGTGGGCGATGACGATGACGACTCCACCGGCGGCCATCACCGCAGCGCGTTGCTCGGCTGCGATCCGAAGAGTGATCTCGGGTACGAGGGCCACGACGCCGACCGTCACGAAATAGCCGAACGGTGCCAACAACGGCGACACCGTCCACCGCGCCAGGCTGGCTGCATTCGCCGCGGCCGCGGCCGACCACCAGAGCCACCCGACGGCATATGTCGCGAACATCGCGACGAAGAGCGTCACCAACAGGCGGCGGCCAACCGGGTCGGCGACCGTATCGCGACCGGCCCAGACGAGGTGACCCTTGCGTTCCAGCAACACCACCCAGGCGGGCGTCGATAACCCAAGCATGAACGACGTCAGCACCATCGTCCGCGGCAGCACCGTGTGGTGATGCCGATCCTCCACCAGAACCTCGGGGGAAGCCTTCACGACGCGTGGGCGGCACGAACGATCCCACTCCGCCATCGCCTGCCAGAGTTCGACGAGCAGCCAGGCCGACAGAGCGGCCGCCATCGGCAGCGCGAACACCGCTGCCTGGTGGAACACCGACGGCACCGAGGTGGCGGCGATGAGTGCTGGCAGCACAGCGACGGCGGTGAGATGCGAGTCGAGACCGCCCAGCGTCGCCAGCGCCGAACGGAAGTTCAGAACCACCACACAGTGCGCCACGAGAACGACTGCCACCCACCCGACCCATGCCCAGCGACGGATGTCGCCGTCAATGAACCGGTCGACGCCGAACCACGCGATCAGTGGCACGGCGTAGATGGCGACGACCGACGGCCTGATGAGCGTGCGAGATGTCAGCGAACGAAGGTTGTGGATCGCAGTGACCATCCACCACACGGCACCGACCGCCATGACGGCGGCCGCGGCCGCTAGGCGCGTGTCCAGCACCGGGCGTGCCAGTTCCCACTCCGATGCCTGCAGCGCATGCAACACCGCCGTTGCGAGCACCGCCTCCGACACTGCCGCGCCGACGAACGCCAACACTCGCGGGGCGAGCGACGGCCATATCGATTCCATCTGACCCATCACGACGTCACTATCGGCATCGCGAACGAGAGGCTTGACCCGTTCCCTTTCCCCTGGGTGTCCAGGATCAGTACCGTTACGGATATGAGCGACATCGTCAGCATCATCGGCCGTGAAATCCTCGACTCGCGAGGCAACCCCACCGTGGAGGTCGAGGTCGTGCTCGACAGTGGTGCGAGCGGCCGAGCGGCGGTTCCGTCCGGCGCATCCACCGGCGAACACGAGGCCGTCGAACTGCGCGACGGCGGCAAACGTTATGGCGGCAAGGGCGTGACCACCGCTGTCGGGTTCGTGAACGGCGAGATCGCCGATCTGCTCGATGGCGTCGAAGTGTTCGAGCAACGCTTCATCGACAACGAACTGATCGCCCTCGACGGCACCGAGAACAAGGGCCGTATCGGCGCCAACGCGATCCTCGGCACCAGCCTGGCCGTGGCCCGCGCCGCCGCCGACGACCTGCAGTTGCCGCTGTACCGCTACCTCGGTGGCCCGAATGCCCACGTGCTGCCGGTGCCGATGATGAACGTCATCAACGGTGGTGCCCATGCCGACAACACGATCGACATGCAGGAGTTCATGATCATGCCGGTCGGCGCACCAAGCTTCTCCGAAGCGCTGCGCTGGGGCACCGAGACGTACCACATGCTGAAGAAAGTGCTGCACGACCGCGGCCTCAGCACTGCCGTCGGCGACGAGGGCGGTTTCGCCCCCAACCTGGCCACCAACGAGGACGCGATCAAGATCCTCATCGAGACGATCGAGCGGGCCGGCTACAAGCCCGGCGAGGACATCGCCATTGCGATGGACCCGGCGATGAGCGAGTTGTATCGCGACGGCGCCTACCACCTCAACGGCGAGGGCAAGGTGCTCACCCCGGCCGAGATGGTGGCGTACTGGACCCGCCTCGTGGACAGCTACCCCATTGTCAGCATCGAGGACGGTATGCACGAGGACGACTGGGACGGCTGGGGCGCCCTCAGCCGCGCTGTCGGCGACCGCGTGCAGTTGGTCGGCGACGACTTGTTCGTCACCAACGTCACCCGTCTGCAGATGGGTATCGACCGGAAGGTCGCCAACAGCATCCTGGTGAAGGTCAACCAGATCGGCAGTTTGTCCGAGACGCTCGACACCGTCGAGTTGGCCACCCGCCACGCCTACAGCAGCGTCATGAGCCACCGCAGCGGTGAGACCGAGGACGTCACCATCGCCGACCTGGCCGTCGCCACCAACTGTGGCCAGATCAAGACCGGTGCCCCCGCTCGCAGCGACCGTGTCGCCAAGTACAACCAACTGCTCCGCATCGAAGAGCAGCTCGGCGAGTCGGCCGCGTACCGCGGACGCAGTGCACTCAGCCCGCGCTGACAGGTGACGCCGTTCGGCGACGGACGGCTGCGAGAATGCGCCCATGAGTACCGCAGGCCGGAGGCAACACGGAGGGCACAAGACCTCTTCGATCCCGCGCCCCGTCGACCCGACACGCCCGCGACCACGCGTACGTCCGGGAGCCAATGACGACACCCGCTTTGGCGACTTCACCCGGCCGATCCCGCGCGACAAGCAACTCGTCAAGGGCAAGGGCAAGCGCGGAGTCATCACCATCGGTGCCGGTGTCGTCACTGCTGCACTCATCGCCGCACTGTTCGTGCTGCCGGTGCAGGCCTGGTTGCGTCAGCAGGACGACATCGACAGCAAACAACGGGAACTGGCAGCGCTTCAGTTGGCCAATGCCGACCTGCTCGACGAGGTCGCCATGTTGCAGACCCCGGCCGGTGTCGAACAGGCTGCGCGCCAGGAGATCGGCTACGTCAAGCGCGGCGAAATCCGCCTCACCGTGCTGACTGCACCACAGGCCCCGATCACGATGCCCGATGGTTGGCCATACGACCAGATCGCGCAGATTGTGGCCGCCCGATCAGCCGTCGCCGTCAACCCCTGACGCCATCGACGAGCGAATCACTCGTCAGATTTTCCTTTCACGATTGAATCACTCGTGTTAAGGTCAAAACATGATCGACCGCCAACACCTCGCTGACTGCCACGCAGCCGAGGAGCAGCGTTTCATCGACAGCCACCCGCGCTCCGCCGAGTACGCGGCTGAGGCCCGGGGCAGTTTGCTCGGCGGGGTGCCGATGGCATGGATGACCCGTTGGCCCGGCGCCTTCCCGTTGTTCTTCGACCAGGCCAGCGGTGCCCGGTTCACCGACGTCGACGGCCACGACTACGTCGACTTCTGTCTGGGGGACACCGGGGCCATGACCGGCCACGCGCTGCCGCAGGTCGCCGACGCCCTCTACCGCCAGGCCAGCCGCGGCATCACCACCATGCTGCCCAGCACCGACGCCGCGTGGGTGGGCCAGGAACTCACCCGCCGCTTCGGTTTGCCCATGTGGCAGATGGCGATGACCGCCACCGACGCCAACCGGTTCGTGTTGCGCTTCGCCCGTTTCCTCACCGGGCGCCCGAAGGTGCTGGTGTTCGATTGGTGCTACCACGGCAGTGTCGATGAGACGCTGGTGACCTTGGGCGCAGACGGCCGCCCGACACCACGTTCGGGCAACATCGGCCCGCAGGTCGATCCCGCGTTCACGACAGTGGTGGTGCCGTTCAACGACCTTCCCGCGCTCGAGGCGGCGCTCGCCACCGGCGAGATCGCGTGTGTGCTCGCCGAACCGGCGCTCACCAACATCGGTATCGTGCTCCCCGATCCGGGCTACCACGATGCGTTACGGGCCCTGACCCGCACGTACGGCACCTACCTCGTCATCGACGAGACGCACACCATTTGCGTCGGGCCGGGCGGCGCCACGGCCGCCTGGGGGCTGGAACCCGACTTCTTCGTCATCGGCAAGACCATCGGCGGCGGTATGCCCGCTGCGGCCTACGGCTGCACCGCGGAGATCGGCCGGCAGTTGAACCTTCTGCTGGCCGACAAGAGCGTGGATACCAGCGGCGTTGGCGGCACGCTCACCGGGAACGCGCTGGCGCTAGCGGCGGTGCGGGCGACCCTCTCCAGCACGCTGAGCGACGACGACTTCGCGCACATGATTCCGCTCGCCACTCTCTGGACCGACGGTGTGCAGCGGGTCATCGATAAGTACGACCTGCCGTGGAACGTGCAACAGCTTGGTGGCCGGGCCGAGTACTGGTTCTGCCCGCCACCACGAGATGGCGCCTCCGCAGCGGCGGCCATCGATTCCGAACTCGACGCGTTCATGCACCTGTGGGCGGTGAACCGTGGCATTCTGCTCACCCCGTTCCACAACATGGCGCTGATGTCGCCACACCACACGGAGGCTGATGTCGATCTCCATAGCGAGGTCTTCGCCGACGCCGTGGCAACCTTGCTGGGATGAACGACCAACCCCTCGCCGGCCAGGTGGCCCTCGTCACCGGCGCCGGCAGTGCGCACGGCATCGGGTTCGCCTGTGCACTCGCGCTTGCTGCGGACGGCGCCACAGTGGTGATCACGTCCACCACTGACCGCGTGTACGAACGTGTGGCCGAGCTCACCGCGGCGGGTCTCCACGCCGTCGGTGTCGTGGCCGATCTGATGCATCCGGGCGCCGCCGACAGTGTGGTGCAGGCGGCACTGGCTGTGCACGGACGGCTCGACGCCCTGGTCAACAACGCCGGAATGATCGCCGTGGGAGGAAACGCTGCTGACGCGCCCATCGACGACACCAGCGACGAGATGTGGCACGACGGCATCGAGCGCAACCTCACCACATGCTTCGCTGTCACCCGCGCCGCCGTCGCCGCGATGCGTCCCCGCCAATACGGGCGGGTGGTGAACATCGCCAGCGCATCAGGCACGGTGCAGGCCTTCCACGGCGACGTTGCCTACCACGCCGCCAAGGCCGGCATGCACGGACTCACCCGGGCCGTCGCACTCGAGACTGCAGCTGACGGCATCACTGTCAACGCTGTCGCACCCGGGTGGATCAGCACCGCCGCCTCGCTGGGCCACGAGAAGGTGGCGGGCACGCTGACCCCGATCGGCCGAGCCGGGACACCCACCGAAGTCGCTGCGGTCGTGCGTTTCCTCGCCGACCCTGCGGCCTCCTATGTCACCGGTCAACTCGTCGTGGTCGACGGCGGCAACTCGCTGCCGGAAGATCGGGCGTGGCGACCGTGAACACGCCAGATTCGAAGATCGTGCTGGTCACCGGTGCCGCCGGCGGTATCGGCGGGGCCACCACACGGCGGTTCCTCGACGGCGGTTGGCGGGTCGCGGCAGTCGACCTCCGTGCATCGACGATCGCTCCGGAGGACCGCGTGCTGCCGATCACGGCCGATCTCACCGACGTCGGCCAGTGCCGCAGCGCAGTCGACCGTGCCGCAGAGTGGGGCGGCCGCCTGGACGCGGTCGTCAACTCAGCAGGCGTCTGGACCGAGGGCGCCAGCGCCGACACCACCGAGGCCGAGTTCGACCGTGTGCTCGGGGTGAACCTCAAAGGGCTGTACTTCGTCACCTCCGCGGCCATCCCGCACCTGGTGGCCACGTCGGGTTGTGTGGTCAACCTGTCCAGCGATGCCGGACTGCAGGGCAATGCCGGCGCAGCGGTGTACTGCGCGTCGAAAGGTGGGGTCACCCTGCTCACCAAGGCCTTGGCGCTGGAGTTGGCGCCACAGGGCGTGCGGGTCAACGCCGTCTGTCCCGGCGACGTCGAGTCACCGATGTTGCACGGACAGGCGGAGACGTTCGGCGGCGACGACCGCCAGGCGTACCTCGACCGACTGCTGGCCGGTTATCCGCAGGGAGCCCGAGCTCGTTTCGTGCAGCCCGCCGAGGTCGCCGAGTTCATCTGGTTTCTCTGCCAACCTGCTGCAGCACCGATCACCGGCGCCGCCATGTCGATCGATTTCGGTCTGTCGGCCGGGATCGTGTGACACTGGCAACGATGATGTCCCTCGACGACACCGACCGGAAGTTGATCGACGCCCTCCAGCGTGACGGGCGGGCGAGCTACGCCGATCTTGCCGAACTCGTCGGTCTGTCGCCAGCCGCCACCCGGTTGCGGGTACAGCGTCTGCTCGATGCCGGTGTGGTGCAGGTCGTGGGGGTCACCAACCCGTTGGCCCTCGGCTACCCGGTGATGGCCGCGCTCGGCGTCCGTGTCGAGCGCAACGTGCGCGACGTTGCCGACCGCATCGCGGACATCGAGGGCGTGATCTACGTCGTGTTCACGTCCGGTTCGTTCGACCTGCTGGTGGAGGTGCTGTGCGAAGATTCGTCGCGCCTGCTGCACGTGATCGACGACGAGATCCGGGCGATCGCCGATGTGCGCAGCGTGGAGAGCTTCACCTACTTCGGGATTCATACACATCGCTTCGTGTGGGGCACGCGGTAGGTTGCGAAGAATTTTTTGTTCGGATATTTGTATTGCTGTGTTCGGTATGCCTAACATGTCGACATGGGTGCAGCATTTCTGATCACGTTGCGTGAAGGTCTTGAAATCTCGATCGTTTTGGCGGTGCTCGTCGGGTACCTGGTCAAGACCGATCGTCGAGCAGATCTCCGGGCCGTGTGGGTGGGCACCGCCTTCGCCACACTCACCTGCGTCATCGCTGGCGTCGCGGTGCACGCCGTCACCGATGGATTGAACGGCAAGGCCGAAGCGGCAGTCGAGGGTTCGCTCGCCGTGCTCGCCGCGATCGTGCTCACCTTCATGATCCTGTGGATGCACAAGAACGCGCACACGATGGGTGGCCACCTGCGGGCCAAGGTCGACGGCGCGACCACACTGGTCGCAGTCGGCGTGGTGGCGTTCATCGGCGTCGCCCGAGAGGGTTTCGAGACCGTACTGTTCCTGCTCGGCGCCGAATCCGGCAACGCCAAAGGGTCCGACGTCGTCATCGGTGGTCTGCTCGGCCTCGCCCTCAGCGCAGTGGCTGGCATCGCGATGTACCTCGGCAGCAACAAGATCGATCTGCGTGTGTTCTTCCGCTACACCGGCATCGTGCTCATCCTCTTCGCCGCCGGCCTCGTCGGCAAGGCGTTCCATGAGTTCGCGGAACTGTTCGAGTTCAACAACTCGTGGCTGATGCACTCGGCCTGGAGCATCACCTCTGGCCCGTTCGCCAAGGGAACGTTCTACGACTTCCTCAAGGGACTGTTTGGATGGGTGGGCGAGCCCGAACGGATCCGAGTGCTCGCCTACGTGGGTTACGTCGTTCCGGTGATGTGGTTGTTCCTGCGCAACCCGGCACCCGCGGCCGCGACCACCGACGCCCCCGACACAGCCGCTGCGGAGCCACTGCTCACGCGATGAGCGCAGTCCCTAGGTGCGAAGACCCTCGCGCTGTCGGCATGGGCGGCACCGACCGCGCACGTCGAACACGTGGTGCGTGACCTCGAAGCCGCTGGTCGCCAGCAGCGACTGCACCTCGCGATCGATCAGTCGCTCGAGCTGGGCACTGGGATCGAAGTCGGTGACGATGCCGCACTCGGTGCACACAAGGTGATGATGGTGGTGATGGTCGGAGAACTGCTCGGCCAGTTCGTATCGGTCGCCGCCGCCAACGGCGGTGATGCGCACGACGACTCCCGCATCCATCAACTCGCCGAGGTTGCGGTACGCGGACGAGGTGGGAACTTCGGCGCGCTGCACGATCTCGTCAGTGGTGAGTGGCCGATCGGATGCCTCCAACGCTGCGAGCACCAACCGCCGATTCGCGGTCAGTCGCAGCTCGAACGGTGCCAACGCCTGCATCACCGCAGCGGCCGTCGACGGCGATAGCACCGGGGCGGCGGCTCGTTTCACAGGGGCAAGGTTACCGGGAAGCATTCTCACCCCAATGAGAACCCTTCTCAATATGGTTACGATGGCAGTCGTGATCCGCCGTGCCACCCTGCCTCTGATCGTTGCCGTTTCGGTAGCCGTTGCCGCCTCGTGTACCTCTTGCAGTTCGACACACGACGATGACCAGCGATTGGTCGTCGCTGCTGCGTTGTTTCCCCTGGCAGAGATCGTGCAATCGATCGGTGGCGACGTCGTCAGCGTCGTGACGATCGTTCCTCCTGGGCAGGAAGCACATGAATACGAGCCGACACCGAAACAACTGACGTCACTCGAGCACGCCGACATCGTGCTGTACCTCGGTGATGGCTTCCAGCCTGCGGTGGAAAGTGTCGTCAACGGCCTTCCGGACTCCATCATCAAGGTCGACTTGCTGCAGGGG
>CAIXHI010000485.1 GCA_903919215.1 uncultured Acidimicrobiaceae bacterium | reverse complement strand
TGCTGCAGCCGATCATGATGACCGCCGTCTATGCGATCATGTTGGGCACGTTCTTCAAGGTCAAGCCGGCACCGGGCGACCCCAGCGGGATGACGTTCTTTGCGTTCTTCCTGCTCGCCGGCGTGCTGCCCTGGAACCTGTTCTCCAGCTCGTTGACGGGCGCGATGGGGGCCGTGGCCAACGGCGGCAGCCTGATCACCAAGGTGTGGTTCCCGCGCGAACTGATCCCCGCGTCCACGATCCTCGCTCTGGCGTTCTCCACGTGCATCGAGTTCTCGGTGCTGTCCACGGCCATCCTGCTCGTCACCGGAAACATCATGTTGCAGTACATCCCGATGCTGGTGGTGGTGCTCGCGCTACAGGTCTTGTTCACATCGGGTGTGGCCTTCTGGCTCGCCGCGTGCAATGTGAAGTTCAAGGACGTGGAATACATCACGTCGGTGTTGTTGCTGGCGTACTTCTATCTCACACCGGTGATCTACTCGCCCAGCTTCGTTCCAGATCGGACGGTGTTCGGCACCTCGATCACCATGCGCGACCTGTCGCTGGCGAACCCGATGGCGCGGTTCATGATGGCGTACCGCAACATCTTCTGGGACATCCGCATGCCGGGCCTGAACACGATGCTGTGGCTCGTGTGTTCGTCGCTGATCGTGTTCTACGTCGGCTTCCGCTTCTACGTGCGCCGCTCGGATCGCTTCGCCGAATCGATGTGATCGGCGGGGCGTTCAGCGTCCGCCGGCGAACAGCACCTGCGTGATCGTGCGCTTGATGATCTTCAGGTCGAGCACCAACGACTGGTGGCGGATGTAATACAGATCGTGCTGCAGCTTCTCTCTTGCGTCGAGCTCGGAGGCCGAGTAGCGGAACTTCACTTGTGCCCAGCCGGTGATGCCGGGCTTCACCACGTGGCGTGAGGCGTAGTACGGCAGCGCCTTCTCGAGCTGCTCGACATAGTGCGGCTGCTCGGGCCGCGGACCCACCAGGCTGAGCGTGCCGCGCAGCACGTCCAGCATCTGCGGCAGTTCGTCGAGGTGGGTGCGGCGCAGCACCGCACCGAAGCGGGTGATGCGCGGGTCGTCCTCCGCAGTCCACTTCGACACTTCGCCCTCGGCCGCCGGCAACATCGTGCGGAACTTGTGGATCTTGAACACTTGACCGTTGAGACCAACGCGGGGTTGGTTGTAGAGCAGCGGGCCACGGTTGCCGAACAGGTTGCCGATGAACACGAAGGGAGTGGCGAGCGCCAGCGGCAACAGCCCGAGCGTGGCGAACACGACATCGACCATTCGCTTGGTGGAAGCGAACCCCTGCGCGTGGATGGTGCTCACATCCGTCAGCAGCGCGGAGCGGGCGAGGTTCGACAACGGCAGCTTGCCCAGCCACTGCTCGTAGAACTGCTCCATCGTGCGCACCCGCACCCCATGGCGGTGGTGCTGCTCGACCGCGGCCAGCACTTCGTCGGCCAGCTGCGCGCTCGAGCCCAGGACGATCAGTGTGACCTCTTCGTCGAGGACGAAGCGGTCGAGTTCGGCCGCGTCGGCGCGGTCGACCTCGATGGTGCCGATGAGGCTGTACGCCAGTTCGTCGGTGGGGAAGCCGCGCTCGGCATCGGCGCGCAGCGTGGCCAGCTCGTCGACGTCGGCGATCGCCAGCACTCGCATCGCTTTGCGTGAGCGCTGGTGGCCCCGGTCGGCGAGCCACCAACACACCACGTACCACGGGATGAATGCCACCACCGAGGCGACGAGCACGAAGCGCGGCAACGAGTTGGGGAAGAAGACGAGCCAGATGGAGGTGATGCCGTCGGCCAGAGCGCACGTGAGCGCGGCGGTGGCCGCTGCCGCCACCCACGTGCCTTGGGCGTACGGCAGACCCACGGCGATCGCGACGAGCGCCGTCAGCAGGCCGAAGGCGACGAACTGCCAGAAGCCCTCGACCGGGCCGCGCTGAGCGACGTGGTACTCGCGAAGTCCGAGTGCGATCGCCACGGAGCCCAGGACGAGCAGGGGGCGGGCGAGACGGTGCAGCATCCGAGGAGAGGGTGAGTCGTGGCCCGCTGGCAGGTGCCGGTGTGGCACCGACCGTGGCCGATTCGCCGGTCAGCCTAGTCGGTCGCCTGTAGCAGCTGGCCGGAGGTGGACTCGGCGGGCGCGTCGTGCGCGGTAGCGCCGATGCGCAGCAGCAGCCAGCCGCTGGCCAGCGCATGCAGCACGAGGAAGATCGACGGGTGCAGTGGGGCGTTCCAGTTCGTCCACTTCCACGGGTAGACCGTGCCGTCGACACCCGAACCCCAACGACGCATCGCCGCGTAGAACGCCGCGTTCCACACCGCCCACACTGCACCGTGGACAGTGCGCCGAGCGCGGCGCACGGCCGCCTCATCCTGGGGCGCTCGCATCGCGAGGATCATCGGCAACCCGACGATCAGCGGCATCGTGTAGCGACCCTGCCAGTAGGTGCCCGATGTGTCTCCCGTGCCCAACTCCAGTACCCAGGCCATGACGATGCCCGCGCCAAGCGTTCCGGCGGCGACGGCGACCAGACGCGGGGCGGTCAACAACGCCACCATGGCCATCGCCCCCAACACCACCCACCACAACAACAGCGCGGATTCGGGTATGGGAGTGTCCAGCCAGCCGAGCACGCCGACGAGTTGACGCAGGTGGCGGCCGGTGAGGTTGACGACGCGACCGGTCATGTCGAGATCGACACCACCTGGCCGCAAGACGTTCGCGGCTGCCACGGCGACGGCGGCCACGCCCAGCCCACCGAGAGCAACGACGATCGGGCGAGGCGGGCGCAGGCCTGCTGCTCGCCAGCGACGCACGATGAACTCACCCACCGGCAGCACCACGAGCACCATCGGCAGCATCGTGTTCAACTTGTCGTAGCCGTTCATCAGCGTCGGCAGCAGCGTGAGCGGCAGCGACACGGCGATCACGATCTGGCCAGCGCGACCGGCGCGGCGCCACAGGTCGGACGGCAGGCGATCGGTGGCGAGGCACGCGAAGGCGATGATCAACGTGGCCCACACCGGACCGTCGCGGCGCGGTAACAGCGTCGCCGCCCAGGCGGCGGCCAACAGCATGTCGGTGTTCCGCCGGGGGTCGGTGAGCGTTGCCGCCCACAGCGCCGCGCCACCGGCGATGGCCAACGCGGAGGGGCTGACGATACCCATGATGAACCAGGCGATCGGGGTCAACCCGACGAGCAGACCCGTCGACAGCCAGGCACTGGTGTGCCGACGGCAGCGCATCAGCGCGCCGACCAGCAAGGCAACGGGGAGCAGCGCGTTCAACAGCCGCGCGAGGTACGCGTACAGCGATGCGCTCGGCACGAACGAGGCCAGACCGGGCAGCAGGTGACCCCAGATCGGGTACCCGTTCGAGGTGGTCTGCCGTCCGGTCAGTGAGGTGTCGTCCGGTGGGGTTCCCTCGCAGGCAGCGGCAATGTCGGGGTAGAACGCGAAACAGCCGGGGTTCGGCTCGCCCACCATCGCCGGCACCTGGAACTCGTCGGCCTGATAGTCCACGCCGACCGCGACGCCATCCGTCTGGCCGCGCACCAAGGCGGCGGACGCGACGCTGTGGCTGGGTTCATCGGGGCCAGCGTTGCGTGGTGTGGCCAGCAGCCAGCAGGCGATGATTCCCGCAACGCCGATCAGGGTGGCGCGAACGGCAGCGGAGTTCGATGAGCGCACCGGGCAAGGCTAGCTGTGGCGTGCCAACCGGGGTTCTGATCCGTACAGCGTGAGCCCTCCGTCATGCCGTGGGGCCCCCGTCTCGGAAGTTGCCTGTGGTGTCGAACTGATACCATTGATACATGGCTATGACCCTCCGCCTCACTGACACCGAGCAGGCAGCGCTGCGAGAGCGTGCCGAGGCAGAGGGCATCTCCATGCAGGAGGCCGCCCGTCGAGCCGTTCGGGAGTTCGTCAGCCGCGGTCAACACCGCGACCGGGTGAATACTGCGGCACGACTGATTCTGAACACGCACGCCGACGCCCTGCGCCGCCTTGGCGAATGAGCGAACCGATCGAGTTCCTCGACCTCGACGATCTTGTCGAGTTGGCTCGTAGGTTGCTCGGCGACCCGCCACCGGTCCGCGACATCGGCCTTCTCGGCTCCGCCGCAGCACGACCCCAGACCGCTGCCTTTGGTGAGGACGCGTACCCCGACCTGGTCACCAAGGCGGCGGCCCTCCTGCAATCGATCGTCAACAACCACGCACTCGTGGACGGCAACAAACGACTCGGTTGGCTGGCCACGGCAGTGTTCCTCGAACTCAATGGAATCAAGGCGTCACGCGCCGCGAACGATGACGTCTACGAGCTCGTCGTGTGGATCGCGGCATCCAACCCGGACCTCGACGACATTGTCACCCGCCTCCGCCGTGTGATCCAGCCTGCAGGCCCTCGAAAGTAGGAATGCACTCCGGCCCGCACAGAGTGCGGCAGCTCTGGACAGGTCCAGTTCCGGATTCCGGAACGGATCCTTCCCGGAAGCCGACTTGGGACGGATCCTGCCCAGAAGCTGGGACCGGGCAGGGGGCCTGTTATGTGCGCTGTTCGTCAAGCGAAATGGGGCACACGCTCTTAGCCTTGAGGTGACGACGACAGGAAGCCGTACATGACCGGAAACTCGGTGTTCAGTCACCAACACAGTGGGGTGCTGAGCATCGCAGCGATCGAAGCTCCGGTGGTCATCACCTCCGATTGGCTCGATGAACAGCTTGCCGAGACGTATCACCGCAACGGTATGCGGGCTGGGTTGTTGGCCGGTGTCGCCGGGATCGAGGAGCGCCGTTGGTGGGGTGAGGACGTCACGTTCGCCGACGCTGCAGCGATGGCCGGGAAGGCCGCGATCGAGAAGGCCGGTATCGACCCCAGCCAGATCGGCATCCTGATGTCCACCTCGGTGTGCAAATCGCACCTCGAGCCGTCGATGGCCTGCGATGTGCACCACCAGCTCGGGCTGCCGTCGTCGTGTCTGAACTTCGACATCGGCAATGCCTGTCTGGGGTTCATGAACGCGATGCACGTCGCCTCGGCGATGCTCGATGCCGGAATGATCGAGTACGCGCTCATCGTCGACGGTGAAGGCAGTCGCTACACCCAGGAAGTCACACTGGAACGTCTCCGTCGGCCCGACGCCACCGCCGCCGACGTGTTCGCCGAGTTCGCCTCGCTCACCCTCGGGTCGGGTGCAGCAGCGATGGTGCTGGCCCGCACCGACAAGCACCCCGAAGCGCACCGCATCGTCGGTGGCATCGCCCGTGCCGCATCCCAGCACAACCTGCTGTGCGTGGGCAGCCTCGATCGCATGACCACCGACACGGCAGGCCTGCTCTCCGCCGGCCTCGACCTCGCCGAGGCCGCATGGATCGACGCGCTGAAGAGCTTCGACTGGTCGGATGGCGCCGACTGGTACATCCTCCACCAAGTCAGCAAGGTGCACACGACGATGTTGTGCGCCCGACTGGGTATTGATCCGGCCAAGGCGCCGTTGACGTTCCCGCACTACGGCAACGTCGGCCCGGCCGCCGTACCGATCACGCTGGCCAGCGTGCAAGATCAGATCGTGCGCGGACAACGGGTGTTCTGCATGGGTATCGGCTCGGGCCTCAACACCAGCCTCACGGAGATCGTCTGGTGAACCCCGCGGTCCCGTCCGCTGCCGACCTCGCGGCGTTCGGGCTGGATCCGTCGTGGTCGCGCACCATCGAGGTGCCGGGACACGACGGCGCGCCGCGCCGCTGGCACGTGCTGGATCGACCCGGACGTTCGGCTACTGCACCGACAGTGCTGTGTCTGCACGGCAACCCGACGTGGTCGTTCCTGTGGTCGCGGCTGCTGCGCGAACTCGACCCTGCGTGTCGGGTGATCGCCCCCGATCAACTGTCGATGGGGTACTCGGCGCACGTCGGTGCTCGCCGATACGTCGACCGGGTGGCCGATGTGCACGATCTGGTGCAGGCGCTCGGTCTTGACGGGCCGGTCTGGCTGGTGGCACAGGACTGGGGTGGCGCGATCGCGATGGGGTTCGCCGTGGCGCATCCCGAGCTGGTTGCCGGGCTGGTGCTGTCGAACACGGGGATCGCTGTTCCGCAGGGCCGCCACGCGCCGTGGCTGATCCGTTTGGCGGCCTCGCACGGGGTGCATCGGTTGGCGACGCGGTCAACGCCGTTGTTCGTGCGCGGCACGCCGTTCTTGCCCGGTCTGGCGCTCACCCGGGTGCAGCGCACGGCGCTCGCTGCCCCGTATCGCTCGGCCGACCGTCGCGAAGGTGTGGCGGGGTTTGTTGCCGACGTCCCCTTCACGGATCTCCACGTGACGAAATGGGAGTTGGATCGGGTGGCGCAGGGGTTGGGTGCGTTGCGGGTGCCGGTGCGCCTGGTGTGGGGTTCCAAGGATCCGGTGTTCAACGACGACTTCGCCGAAGACCTGCGCGGACGGTTCCACGATGTCGAACTGCACCGCATCGCCGCCGCTGGTCACCTGTGCGTCCTGGAGACCTCGATCGCTCCGTTCGTCGAGGCCGCGATCGCCGGTGCCGCGACTGCGGTGGCCACACCGGGCGACGTTGGTGAAACCGACATCGAGTCGCTGTGGTCGCGCGTCGTCACGTCGGAGGACTCCACCGCAATCGCGATCAGCGATGCGGCCGCCGACGAGGCCATCACGCACGCCGCGTTCGCCGAGCGGGTCGGCACGTTCGCGGCAGCGATGCGTGCCAAGGGTGTGCAACGCGGCGACCGTGTAGCGGTGTTGGTTCCCCCGGGTATCGACCTCATCGCCGCCGTCTATGCATGCTGGCGCATCGGCGCGGTCACCGTCGTCGCCGATCGCGGGTTGGGGCTGCGCAGCCTCGGTCGGGCCGTGCGTTCGGCGCGGGTGAAGTTCGTCGTCGGCCCACGTCAGGCGGTGGTCGCCGCCCGCATCCTGCGGTGGGCACCTGCCGCAACCTCGATCGCAGTCGGCTCGTTGCGCAAGGCCACCACGCGCCGACTCGGCACGTTGGCGATCGTGCCACCGACACCCGACGACCCGGCCGCCGTGGTGTTCACTTCGGGCGCCACCGGCCCGTCCAAAGGTGTGCGCTACACACATCGGCAGTTGTGTGCGCAGCGCGATGCATTGCAGTCGCTCTACGACATCACGCCCGGCGACCGCTTCGTTGCCGCCTTCGCCCCGTTCGCTGTGTTCGGCCCGGCACTGGGCATCGTCACCGGACTCGCCGACATGGACGTGACCGCACCGGCGACGCTCACCGCCGCAGCGCTCGACGACGCCTGTGCGCGAATCGGGGCGACGATGGTGTTCGCCTCGCCCGCGGCACTCGCCAACGTGCTGCACACAGCAGCCGGTCCGCTGCCCTCGTTGGCGAACGTGCGACTGGTGATGTCGGCCGGTGCGCCCGTGCCGATCGAGACGCTGCGCGGCCTCAGTCGGCTGTGCCCGGTTGCCGAACTGTGCACCCCGTATGGCATGACCGAGGTCTTGCCGGTGGCCGACATCACGCTCACCGGTCGAGCAGCAGTGGGTGAAGGCCGCGGTGTGTGCGTGGGACTGCCCGTGCCTGGTTGTGACGTGCTGATCGCCGACGCCGATCCGACCGCGCCACTCGCTGGCGTACCCACCGGCAACACCGGGGAAGTCGTCGTGCACACGCCGTGGATGTCCAGTGGCTACGACCGTCTGTGGCTCACACAGCAGGCGGCGCGCCCCACGCTGGACGGCCGCATCTGGCACCGCACGGGCGACGTGGGCCATCTCGACAGCGAGGGCCGGCTGTGGATCGAGGGCCGGGTCGTGCACCTGATCCACACGACCGACGGCGCGGTCACACCGGTGCCGTTGGAGGTCGCCGCCGAGTCGGTCGCCGGGGTTGCCCGCGCTGCTGCCGTCGGGATTGGGCCGCTCGGTGTGCAACAGGTCGTGGTGGTGCTCGAGACCACCGGCGATCGTGTCGACGGTGCGGCCACGCCCGAACTCGCGGCCGCGGTCCGCGCCGCCGCTTCCCCGCAGGCGATCGCCGCGGTTTGGACCACGAAGCAGCTGCCGGTCGACATCCGCCACAACGCGAAGATCGACCGCACGGCACTTGGCACCACGATGGAACGAGTGTTGTCGGGGAGTTCGCGGTGAAGGTGCTCGTCACCGGTGCGGGCAGCCTGCTGCTCGGCGGTGTGGCAGCAACCCTGGCGGCACGTGGCGACGACGTGGTGTGTTTGCAACGGCGCACGCTGGCGCTGCCCGAAGGTGTTCGTCAGGTGCAGGGCGATGTACGCGATGCCGATGTCGTGCGTGCCGCGGCAGAAGGGTGCGACGCGATCCTGCACGGTGCCGCGCGGGTTGGTGTGCTGGGTACGTGGGACGACTTCCGCAGTGTCAACGTGGACGGCACCACCAACGTGCTGTCCGCCGCCCGCGCGAATGGCATCGCTCGCGTCGTGCACGTCTCCACCCCCTCGGTCGCCCACTCGGGCCACTCGCTCGTGGGTGTCGGCGCCGATGCTGCCGTCATCGGTAGAAAGGGCGCGTTCTACGCCGAGTCGAAGGCGCTCGCGGAACAGATCGCACTCGCCGCGAACGACGACACGCTGGCGGTGGTCGCCATCCGTCCGCACCTCGTGTGGGGTCCGGGCGACACCCAGTTGGTGGGTCGCATCGTGGAACGCGCCGCGGCTGGTCGGCTGGTGATGGTGGGCGACGGCAGTGCGCTGGTCGACACCACCTACCTCGACAACGCGGTCAGCG
>CAIXHI010000484.1 GCA_903919215.1 uncultured Acidimicrobiaceae bacterium | reverse complement strand
GTCAACAACCGTCGTGTCAACAACCGTCGTGTCAACAACCGTCGTGTCAACAACCGTCGTGTCAACAACCGTCGTGTCAACAACCGTCGTGGTCGTCTCCTCGTCGTCGCCGTTGTCGCAGTTGCTGCTGTCGTCGCTCGAGTTGTCGCCTTCGCCGTCATTCAGGCGGACCGAGTCACTGTTGTTGTCGTCGCCGCCGTTGCTGTCGCACGAGCTGCTGCAATCCGAGCTGTTGTCGCCCTGGCTGTCGCCTTCGCCGTCATTGAGCTGCTGCGGCTGCTCAGAGTTGCATGAACCCTGGTCGCTGCTGCCTTCGGCATGCGCCGGCACGATCCAGAGGCCGCCGATGACAAGGGCAGTGCCCGCCGCCATCGAGAGCAGGCCCATCTTGGCCCGACTGTTCTGAGTTGCTGTGTGGTTCTTCATGTTCGATTCCTCCATCTGTGAACGGAGATCACGCTAAAGGTCGCGGCGGAAAGTGCATATAGGCCATTCGGACCATTTGCCCCAACTGTCTGGTATTTGTCAGGGCAACTAGATCAGTTCGTCAACCACTCGACCGCCAGGAACGAACCGAGCCCTGTGGGGTCGAGCAAGCTCTCCGCCTCACGAACGCGGCTGCGCATGCGCAGCGCGGCCAGCGTCGGTGCCGCCGCCGACTGCTCCCACACGGTGCGGCCCTCGTCGACCAACGCTTCGACGTCCCACCGCTGCAGGAACTGCGCCTGAGTGCGAACAGCGTGCGGTTCGGGGAGTTGATCCAGCGACACCTCGGTGGTGATGTCCTGTTGGCCGATATCGCGAAGGTAATGGCCGCCACGTTCGTGACCTCGATAGGTCCGCAGCCACTCTCGCCACGGACGCAGGGCCAACGTGGAGGTGCGGGCTGTGAAGTAGTCGAATGACAGCAGCGTTCCAGCCGTCAACAGGCTCTGGGCGTTGTGCACCCACTCGGCTGCGGCCGACTGGATCGGTGCGCGCGCTCCGTGAGGTGCACTCACCGGCAGCAGCGTCCACCCCTGTGGAGCCGGTAGTAGCCGCTCGCTGACGGACCCATCGGGGGCTACTTCCACCACGGCCTCACGCCAGCCGCCATCGAACACCGCCAACCGGAACGGCAGGTTGTCCAGCAGTTCGTTGGCGAGGATGACACCGACGAAGGGTTCCTCTGGCATCTCCCCCAGCACCTGCACGCCAGCAGGGTGCTTCAGTCGTTGGGCAGCCGAGATCTCCACGGTCGCGTAACGATCGGTGAACTGTGGTGCGGCGAGCAGGATGCTGCGGGCCAACGTGCCCGGCCCGGCACCCGCCTCCACGATGCGGAAGTCGCTGGGCTCACCCAACCGACGGAACTCCGCCTCGATCCAGCGGGCCACCACGGCGCCAAACAACGGTCCCACCTCTGGCGATGTCAGGAAATCACCACGTCTGCCAGCGCTCCCGCCGGAGGTGTAGAACCCGTGCGCTCCATAGAGCGCGATCGCCATGTACTCGTCGAACCTCAGCGGGCGTCCAGCGGCGCGTTGCGCCGCCAGGAGCTCATCAGCCGTGGAAGGCACCGGTGAGGTCGGTGAGTGAGCCCACCTTGGCGATGATGCCGGGCACCACACCGAACGCGAGAGTTGCCAGACCGGTGATGGTGAGGGCAGCCACCAGGGATGCGGGCACCTTCACCGCGCTGGTGTCGGCACCCTCGGGCACCGGCTTCATCCACATCTCGCGCATCACGGTGATGTAGTACGCCGTGGCCACGACCGCGTTGGCGGCGCCAATGATGGCGATGGTGTAGCCCCAGCCGCCGCCAGCGTCGACTGCAGCGCGGAACGCACCGAACTTTGCGTACCAGCCGCCGAGCGGCGGGATGCCGGCGAGCGAAGCGAGGAACAACGTCATCATCACGGTGAGGCCTGGTGCGTAGTTGAACAGACCGGCGTAGCTCGAGATCTCGGCGCTGCGAGTGCGACGGGCCACAGCGATCACGACGGCGAAGGCACCGAGGTTCGTGGCTGCGTAGATGATGAGATAGACGATGATGGCGCGCAGGGAGGATTCTTCCGAGCCGTTGGTGAAGGCCATTGCCAACGCCATCAGGATGAAACCACCCTGGCTGACGCTGGAGTACGCCAGCATGCGCACCAGGTTCTTCTGCTTCAGAGCAACCAGGTTGCCGACCGTCATGGTGAGCGCTGCCAGCACCCAGAGGAAGGGACGGTAGACATCGCGGGCCAGCGGGAAGGCCAGGTAGACCATGATCATCAGACCGACGAAGCCAGCGGCCTTGGATGCAACGCTGAGGAACGCCGTCACCGGTGTGGGCGCACCCTCGTAGGTGTCGGGTGCCCACGTGTGGAACGGCACGGCACTTACCTTGAAGGCGAAGCCGACGATCACGAAGACCACACCGACCACCTGGATGCCGGTCTGGGGGCCGGACAAGGTGATCTTCTCACCGATCACAGTCAGCTGGGTGCTGCCAGCGATGCCGTACAGCAGGCTCATGCCGTAGAGCATGACGGCGCTGGCGAACACACCAAGCAGGTAGTACTTCACACCGGCTTCGTTGCTCTTGCGATCGCGCTTCTTCCACGCGGCCATCATGTAGGCCGGGATCGACAGGAACTCGAGCGCCACGAACACGCTGACGAGGTCGCGCGAGCTGGCCATCATCACCATGCCGAGCACACTGCTGAGCAACAGCACGTAGTACTCACCCTGGTAGTAGCCGCCGTCGTCCATCTCGTTCGTGCTCAACAGCACGACGACATAGCCAGACAGCAGGAACAACGCCTTGAGCACAAGGGCGAAGTTGTCGACCACGTACCGGCCGCTGATGCCCTCGCCGCTGAGCACATCGCGGACATCGCCGCCCACGACTGCGAGCGTCACCACCGGCAGCAGCGCGCCGAGCAGCACCAACCCGCTGATCGTTCCCGTGATCCACCTGCGGTGGGCGGGGACGAACAGGTCGACGAGCAGCACGAGGCAGATACCTGCCGCGAGCACGAGCTCGGGCGCCAACGCGTGATAGTCGATGATGGGTGAGCTGAAGGCGATCACGTGATTACTTCCCGAAGACCGAGGTGAGCTGCTGGACGGCCGGATCCATCACCTTGAACATGAGCGACGGCACGACACCGAGGACGACGATGCCGATGAGCAGCGGCGTCCAGGCAATCCACTCGAAGACGTTGACGTCGTGGATATCGCTGTGACCGTGATCGTCGTGGCCGTGATCACCGTGGCCGGAGAACTCTTCGGACGGCTCACCGAATGCGGTGCGCTGGTAGAGCCACAGCAGGTACCCGGCGGCCAGCACCGTACCGAAGGCAGAGACGACCGTGAGCACTCGGTAGAGCAGCTCATGATTGCCCATCGCCGAGTCGGTGAGGATGGTGGCCGGGCTCCAGCTGGCGAGCAGCGCCGGGAACTCGCCCCAGAAACCGGCCAGACCGGGGAGACCGAGCGAGGCCATCGCGCAGAAGCCCAAGATCCAGCCGAGGTGCGGCATTTGCTTGAGCATGCCGCTGAGGCGCTTGATCTCGAGTGTGTGGTAGCGCTCCTTCACCGACCCGGCGACGAAGAAGAGCATGCCGGTGATGAGGCCGTGGGCGACCATGCCAAACAGCGCAGCGTTGATACCCAGCGGGGTGAGCGTGCTGATGCCGAGCATGACGAAGCCCATGTGGGCCACCGAGGAGAAGGCGATCAGGCGCTTCATATCGGTCTGAGCCAAACAGCCCAAGGCGCCGTAGATGATGCCGATGACTGCGAGGACGGCGATGATCGGCGCCCAGGTCTTGGCCGCCTGCGGCAGGAACGGAAGCGCGATGCGGACGAAACCGTACGTACCCAGCTTCAGCAGGATGGCGGCCAGGATGACCGAACCCTGCGTCGGGGCCTGCGTGTGGGCGTCGGGCAACCACGTGTGGAACGGGAACATCGGCACCTTGACGGCGAAGCCCACGAACATGCCACCGAAGATCCAGATGGCGGTGTTGCGGGCGATACCGGGACCGTTCTCGTTGAACCACTGGAAGCTGAAGTTGGCAGCCTCCGGGTTCGTGGCGTGGTTCTTGGTGATGATGAACATTGCGATGAACGCGACAAGCATCAGCGCCGAACCGAACATCGTGTACAGGAAGAACTTCAGCGAGGCGTACTGGCGGTTCTCGCCACCCCAGACACCGATCATGAAGTACATCGGCAGCAACACGAGTTCGAAGAACACGAAGAACAGGATCAAGTCCTGGGCGACGAACGTGCCGGCCATGCCGACCTGCAGGACGAGCATCAGGATGAAGAACGCCTTGGCGTTGCCGGGGTTCGGTACGTGATTCCAGCTGTAGATCATCACCAACACGGTGATGATCATCGACAGGATGTACAGCGGCAGGCTGATTCCGTCGAGGCCGATCGTGTACGTCGCCTTGATCGGCGAGATCCACTTGTTGGTGGTGAAGAACTGCAGCTTCTGACTCTGGTCATAGTCGAACTTGACCAGCGTGTAGATGCCCACCCCCAACGTGGCGACCGCCGCGAGCAGGGCAACGCCCTTGGCCGTCGCCTCGTCCTTCTTGGGGATGAACAGCATTACCAGCACACCCACCAACGGCAGGAAGGTGCCCAGGCTGAGCAACCATTGTTGTTCTTGAATCATCGCATGTCCCTTTGACGAGCCGACTAGCTGTTGACGAGTACGAGTACGAGTGCACCGACTGCTGCGGCACCGAACAGCAGCGCTCCGTACAGGTTGACCTTGCCTGATTGCACCGGCTGCAACGCGCCACCCGCATGGGTGGCGGTCGTGCCGCTGCCGTTCACCACACCATCGACCAGACCCTGGTCGATGTATTTGTAGACCAGTTCACCGGCCTTCTTGCCACCCTTGCCGACACCGTTGACGATGCCGTCGAGGAGGTGTTGGTTCGTCCAGTAGGAGGCGGCGCTGATCGGGTGAGCGATGCCGCGGACGATGACTTTCTCGTACAGGGTGTCGAGGTAGTACTTGTTCACGAGGAACTTGTGCCCCGCACCGAGCAGTGCGTTGCGCTGGGTGTAATCACATGGGTCTCGTCGACAAGGGGCGCTTGCCCAAACCTCTCACGTCCCTGTTCAACATGGGCCGTTCCTACAGCCTCTGGGTGTACCAG
>CAIXHI010000483.1 GCA_903919215.1 uncultured Acidimicrobiaceae bacterium | reverse complement strand
GTTCGATCACATGGATCTTCTGCAATGGGGTGACGACCAGCAGCTGCAGATTCAGCCGAGCGAAGAGCTGCAGTCCGTAGCGGGCGCTCTCGTCGGACCCGCGACCGAAGGCCTCGTCGATCACGACGAAGCGGAACGACTTCGAACGCACCTCTCCCCACTCCAGGCCGAACTGGTAGGCGAGACTGGCGGCAAGCACCGTGTAGGCGAGCTTCTCCTTCTGCCCGCCCGACTTGCCGGAAGAGTCGGAGTAGTGCTCGTGCTCGGTGTCGTCCTCGCGGTAGCGCTCGGAGGCAGCAAACACGAACCAGCTGCGCACGTCGGTGACCTTGGTGGTCCACCGTCGGTCAATCTCGGTGAGGCCCTCTCGGCCCCGGAAGCGATCGATCAGCGCGCGCACTTCGAGGAACTTGCGCTCGGCGTAGTGCGGGTCATCGGAGCCCATCACCGAGCCTTCGGTGCACATGCGCAGATCCTGTTGGAAGTCGCGCACCTCCGGGTCGCCGCTCGCCGACAGCTCGAGCGCGATGTAGCGGCCCGGGTTGTAGTCGATGTGCGTCAACGAGCCGTTGATTGCATCGATCCGCTCGCGGATCTCCGCCTGCTGACGCAACAGTTGCGCTTGGAAGTTGGCGATCTCATTGATCGTGTTCTCGTTGAGCAGTTGTTTGAAGCGGGCCTCATGGCTCGGGAGATCGTCAGTGACGAGCTGATGCAGCATCGCCCGGTAGGCGTCTGCCGCATCCACCGACACGTCGATGTCTGTTGTCTCCGCCGGGCAGTCGTGGCGGTACGCCTGCATGGCTCTCACGATCTTCTCGGCGGCGCGAGCCAATCGCAGACCGAGTGCGTCGATCTCCGCTTGAAGGTGCTCGCGTAGCCGGCGCTCATCGCCATCGCAGGAGCGGAGCGTGAATGGGGATAGCCCCAACTCGCCGCGGAGCAGTTCGATGGCGGGACTCGATACGAGGTGGTGCGCTGCATCCGGATCAGCGAGCAGCTCGCGCTGCGCGGCGAAGTCGGCCTCCACCTGTTCGGCCTGCGCTTCGATCTTGGCCAACTGACCGCGCAACTGATCGAACGTTTCGTCGAGCGCCATGATCGTCGCTTCGTTATCGTCAAGTTCCTGGCGAAGCTGCCGCAGCTGATCGGACGCTGCGCTGAGCCGTTCCCGCTCGTCGTTGCGCTCCTCGATCTGCCGGGCCGGCGTGCGCCAGTCGAGATCTAGGTAGTCGTCGTAGACCGACAGCTGCGCCCACTTCTCAGCGGCCGACTGAAGCGCCCCCTGCTCCCGACCCAAAGCTGCGATGCGCTCAGCGATTGGGCCAAGCCGGGCTGCTAGATCGCGCTGCTGGTCTTCGATTGCAGCGATCTTGTCGGCATTCGACCAACCGAGCACATCGCGACTTCGGTCATTGATGGAAAAGCGGTCGTCCTTCTCGTGACGCTCGTCGCCACCCTTGGTCTGACCTGCGAGCGTGAGCGCGCGCCTCTCACGACGAAACTGCTCGGGCGTATCGCAACAGATGTAGTCGAAGCGGCGAGCCAGTTCGCCGTGAAGCCACCGTCTCCAGCGAGTGCCGGGCTGCACCTCGATCTTGCTCGCCAGCCATTGCGATTGCAGATCAACCGGAGCACCGCGCGCGTCGTCGCGGACGCGGAAGTAGACGAAGCGGTGACGCAGGTTGGTGGTGTCGACCCAGGCCTGCACCTCCGTGTAGCGGTCGTCGGCGACCAGCATGGCCAAGCCGAACGAGCGCATCACTCGCTCGGCACTGCCCAGCCAGGCGCGTTCTCCATCGCGCACCTGCAGCAGTTCGCCCGCGAATGGCACCTCTTGTTCGTCGATGCCGAGCGCGGCACAGAGTCGTTCTCGCAACGCCACCTGCTCATGCGGAATGTTGCTCTTGCGCGACCGCAGGCTTTCCAGCTCGCGCCCCAGGGCGTCGTGCTCATTCTTGCCGTGCTGGAGTTGGACACCCGCTTCGTTGATGTCGTTCTGAACATCCGCGGCTCGTTCCAGCACCGCCGCTCGCCGTTCCTCCACTGAGTTGCGCGTGGTATGGAACGCATCGGGATCCTCGGGCACCGCCAGGTCCAGATCGCGACACAAGGTTGCGTACTTGTCGGCCTTCTGCTTGCGGCGACTGCGCTCCGACTCCAGCTGTGCAATCTCGGCATCGATCCCCGCAAGCCGGTCGCCGCCGTTGGCGGCAAGATCGCTGCGCAGTGACTCTCGCCGACTGAGCAGGTCACGACGCTCGGCATCGTGGGTCGCCTGCCTGGTTTCCAATCGTTGCCGCTGCGATGCCAGGTCGTCGAGGCGCTCCCGCAACAGCTGGGAACGCACCTCGGCGAAGTACGTGCGCAAGGCGCTACGGCACACCTCGCGCAGGTTGCGTTCACCGAGCAGTTGGTCATGACGATCGCAGTCGGCTACCAGCGGCTGCAGCATCTCCATCTGTCGCTTGGCGCGCAGCACGGATTCGTGGGCACGGTTGAGATCGTCGAAGTGTCCGAGCAGCTTCTCGATCCGTTCACTGGCGCTGCCCGCATCCAGCATGTGTTGACGAACGAACTCGGTGAGGTTGCCAACCGACTTCATCGACACGGTCTGGTGAAAGAGATCGAGCGCTTGGCTGGACTGAATTCCCAGTCGTCGCCGGAACCACGCTTCGTACGGCGGAAAGGTGTCGTTGATGTCGGCACCCTGAGCCTTCAGCCGCTTCCGCAGCGCCGGGATGTCGGCACCGAACGACGTGAAGTGTTCGGCGATCGTGAGATCGTGTTCAGCACCCACGAACAACCGGGCAGGCTGACCAACCGCGTCCTTCATCCAGAACACCTGGGCGAGGGTGATCGTCTGGTCGAAGCCTTCATTGCGGAAAACACCGAGAATGACGCTGAGCGCCGAATCGTCGCGCAACGCGACAGGCTTCGAGGACCCACCGACATCGTTACGTTCCGACTTGTAATGGCCCAGCACGTACGAACGCAGCGAGCGTTCCTTGCCCTCGGCACCTGCGGCCTTGTTGTACGCCACACGGTGAGCGGGAACAAGCAAGGTAGTGACGGCATCCACAACGGTGGACTTGCCCGAGCCGATGTCGCCAGTGAGCAGCGTGTTCTGTCCATGCAGGTTGAGGGTCCAGACGTACTGGTTGAACGTGCCCCAGTTCAACAACTCGAGGCGGTGCAGCCGGAAGCCTGTAGCGGTGTCGTCCGTGGCAAACTCGAACGCGGGCTTGTCAGTCGTCATGGCTGTTGCTCACCGCCTTCAGATCGCGGCCGAGTGACTCGCGGTACTCGGTGAGTCGTGCGTCGAAGTCGGACAGCCATTGGGCGTCGACGAACGCCTTGATGATGCGGCGAACCTCGTACGTCGGGGCCACCGACGAGTTCGCGCCTCCGAGACGCTTCAAGAACCCAAGGTCAACCACCTTCTGGATGTGCGTATCGATCTGACTGAAGAGTTTCGCTTCGTCAGCACGATCTGGCACGAACACGCGCAAGAGGTCGACGATGTCGGCGCGGCTGAGCACCAGCCGGCTCTCGCCGCCACGTGCGTCGAACTCGGCGAGCTTCCGGCGCAGCAACGCCAGCAGCAGGCTGACAGCGAACGACAACTGCCGTCGCGCTACCAGTCGCGGCACCGTGACTTGACCGTCGTCGGCAGCTTCTTCATCGACCTCAGTCGTGCGACTGCGGACGAACGCGTACCCCTCCGCCTCGTCGATGATGAGATCAAGGCCCAGCACCATCAAGTAGTCGCGGGCGCGCGCCTGAAGCGTCACCAACTGGGCCCAACTGCCCACGTCCGACTCGCGATACACGACGCCCTTCAACAACAGCACCAGCAGGCGCGAGAGGTCGTCACCCGTCACCACGGAAGGCCGTGGCACCTCCAACAGGCCGTCGCTGATCTCAGAGTCGCTCATGCGACGAACACCACCCGCAGCATGCTCGCCGATCGTTCCACTCCATCAGTCGACCACGTGACGAGATCCGTGACCGACTCGTCGATCGTGGTGTCGAAGCGCTCACTACCCAACTGGAGGTAGCTCACCACCTCCGCCAGACCGTGCTCGATCGGCTGCGTGCGGCATAGCTCGACCAGCGTCACCTGGCCACGGATGTCGAGACTGCGCGTGATGTGCTCCGCCAGCCGCTCGACATCGACGACATCCTGGGCGAACAGATCGTCAATGCCGAGTTCGTCGCCAGCGGTGGCTTCGACGAGATCAGCGATCGCGATGCGGTGCTTCGGCGTAAACAGCGGCCGTTCGAACGGCAGCGAGATCTCCGTCGTCGGAAGATCGATCGCATGCACGTTGCCCTGTGGTGGGTCGTCACGGACTGTGAGCGCGCCACTCTCGATCGACCGCAGCAGTTCCACGATGCGCCGATCCTCCAGCCACGCTGTGTCGTCGAGGAAGCGACGCAGCTGCGTGGAGAGCAACGCGACCGTGCGCTGCGTGTGCTCGCCGGCTTCAAGCCAGTCGTAATGCACCCTTCGAAGCCGGCGGTCGGGCCGAAGCTCCGCGATCGCCGGCTGCGCCAGCACGCGTTCAAGGTTGCCGGTCATCTGCTCCTGTCGGGCCTGCGACATGAGGAACTCCCAGAACGCGCGGAAGCTCTGTCCCTCGTCGGAGTCGGCGATGGCATCGCGCTCGCCAAGGATCTCACCGACGAGCGCGCCCTTCGCTCCGTCCCACCCAGCGATCTGCTCGCGAACCCGCCGGTCGAGCGAGCGGAAGTTGTGCTCGACCTGACGGAAGTCGGCCAGCAGCTCGCGAGCCAGCGACACGAACTGTTGGAAGCGCTCCTTCAGTGCACGGTCGTCGATCACGTCGATGTTTCCGCGCCGCACCTGCTCGATCTCGGCGTCGATCTCCGCACGCCGCCGCTCCAGATCGGCCAACCGAACGTCGGGGTCGGTCTCGGTGCTGACGGCCATTTGCTCGAGGAGGTCGAACAGGCTGCGCAGCCGCGATTCCGTGCCCACGAATGGTCGGTCTGCGAGGCGCGCCACCCACGAAATCGCCTGCTCGGAAGCAGGGGTGAGGTCGAAGTACGGCTCATCGGACGATGCCGGGTAGAACCGCCGCAACCAGCCGCGCTCGTTCGACGACCACTCCACCAAGTAGTCCAACGCCGGCCGCGGCGCAGCCTGCTCGCCCCTCACCGCCCGGAGCGCAAACAGGTCGTCCTCCAACGCCTCGACGAGATCTGGTTGGGCGATGGAGCGCACATTCGGCATCACGAAAGCCCGGTGGAGGAAAGCGATCGCGAGGGGCGCGTGCTCGTAGCGCAGCAGCCCCCACGCCGCGTGCCGTTCGCGCAGCGTGCCCAACCCGTCTGCATCGAGCATCACAAGGCAACCCTAGGAGATGGGTGCGACGCGGTAAGCCAGCTTCAACGCACAGGCCTGCGGGGCCGCCACCCAGCGTTGGCCGCGTAGAGCCCGTTAACCCATTCTGGGCTGGTGAGCGGAGGTCGGTTGTCTACTTCGATGCTTGAAGTCGGCACCAGTCGCATAGAAGTTCCTGAGCGAGCCGCGGCGACTCAGGGGTGCCCAGCGACCGTTACACACCGCGCACCCAACTAGTTGCGCGCGCACCGGTAGAAGTTCGGTAGAAGTGGGGGTCCCCGGACGCAAAAGGCCCCAGCGGATGCTGGGGCCTCGTGGTGGGCGAGGGGGGACTTGAACCCCCACATCCTTTCGAATACTGGCACCTGAAGCCAGCGCGTCTGCCATTCCGCCACTCGCCCGAGTGGAAGTCAAAGGCTAACCCCTCGCGGTGGCCCGCCCAACCCCGAAATCCGTTGGGCGCGATTCGTGCCGGATCTGACCGGCCCAGCCCCCACGTGCGCGCAACCATGTCAGGAGCGGCGCGAAGCGCGCCCGCTGCGGCACGAATCGCGCCCGACCGGCCGGGGATCAGTAGGTGTAGAAGCCGCGCTTGGACTTGCGGCCGAGGTGGCCGGCGGCAACCATGCGGCGCAGTGTGGGCATGGCTGCGTAGTTCGGATCGCGGAACTCGTTGTAGAGCGCATCGAGGATGGCCAGCGAAGTGTCGAGGCCGACGAGATCGAGCAGCGCGAACGGGCCCATCGGGAAGTTGCATCCACCCTTCATCGCGGTGTCGATGCTCTCCATCGCCGCCGTGCCTTGCTCCAGCATGCGCACTGCGTTGTTCAGGTACGGGAACAGGAGCGCGTTGACGATGAAGCCGGCGCGGTCCTTGACCTCGACGCCGTCCTTGCCACAGCGAGCGGCGAACGCCAACGCCGCGGCGATCGTGTCGTCGGAGGCGGTGATCGGGCGTACCACTTCCACCAACTTCATCATCGGGGCCGGGTTGAAGAAGTGGATACCGCACACACGGTCGGGGCGTTGCGTGACCATCGCCATCTCGACCACCGGCAAGGTGCTGGTGTTCGTGGCCAGGATCCCGCCCGGCTTCACGATCTGCTCGAGTTCGATGAACAGCGCCTTCTTGATCGCCAGATCTTCCACGACCGATTCGATGACCAGGTCGCAATCGGCCAGCGCACCGAGATGGTCGGTGGCGGTGATGCGGGCCAACACGGCGGCGCGCTCGTCCTCGGTGGACTTGCCGCGCTCGATCGCCTTGGCGAAACCCTTGTCGATGGTGGCCACCATCGCATTGGCCGCCGACAACGACCGCGAACGTACGACCACGTCGTACCCGGCGCGGGCCGCTACTTCGGCCAACCCCGACCCCATGATGCCCGACCCGAGAATGCCCACACGCTGGATGTCCGTCATACCCGCAAGAATATCTACCCGTCGGTAACTTCAACGAAGCGAGTACCTTCGCCGTCATGAGCGATGCCCCCGATCCGGAAACTGCCGCCAACGACGTCGCGGCGACGTTGGCCTTCTTCATGGAGGCCGACCGGTTGAAGGGTGTCGAACGCCGCAACTGGTTGGCTGACGGCTCGCGCCGCGAGAACACCGCCGAACACTCGTGGCACCTCGGCATCGCGGCGATGATCATGGCCCCGTACGCCACCGAGCAGTTCGACCTGGGCACTGCGGTGTGCATGGCACTGGTGCACGACATCGTCGAGATCGATGCAGGCGACACCTTCGCCTACGACCAGGGCGGTGCCCACGACGACAAGCGCGAGCGCGAAGAAGCCGCCGCCGACCGGTTGTTCGGTCTGTTGCCCGCGGCGATGGGCGCTCGCTTCCGTGACTTGTGGGACGAGTACGAGCGCGGCGACACCCCCGAGGCGCGCTATGTGATGGCCGTCGACCGTGTGGCGCCGATGCTGCTGAACCTGGCCGAAGGTGGCAGCACGTGGCGCGAGCACGGCATCACCCGCAACCGGGTGATCGCCCGCAACGGTCCGCACGTGGAACCAGCGCTGCCCGAGGTGTGGGCTGCTGCACTTGCTCGCCTGGATGCCGCCACCGACGCCGGTACCGTGGGTCGGGACTGACATGGCGCGTCGAAGGGCCTCGCGGCCGGTCATCGAACGCACGCCCAAGGGTTTCGTGGTCAACCTCGACCGCGAGGAGATCGATCTGCTCGTGCGCTTGTTGAGCGAACTCCGCGCACTCATCGTCGACCAGGATCCGCGGCACGACGCGATCATGCGCCGATTGTTCCCGCCCGCCTACCACCTGGCTGACGACGCCGAAGCCGAAACCGAGTACCAACGACTGATGCGCGACGACCTCGTGGCGTCACGACTCAGTGCGGTGAACCGGGTGGAGTCCCTGCTGGCCAACGGCGAGCCGATGAACGACGAGGCGATGCAGGCATTCCTGCAGGCACTCAACGGTGTGCGTCTGGTGCTGGGCACATTGCTCGACGTGGGCGAGATGGAAGACCCGAACGAGATCGCCGATGACGACCCGATGGTGGGTGAGCACCACCTCTACCACTTCCTGTCGTATCTGCTGGAGGTCTCGATCCAGGCGCTCAGCGAGTAGGAAACACGAACAGTCCAGCGACACCCGGACCACTGAAGGCTCCAACACTGGGGGCGATCCGGAAGCGCACCACCTCGAGCACGTTGGCCACCTCGGACAACGATGCTTCCAGGGCGACAGCGATACCTGCCGAAGCGGCGCTGCTGTGGCCGACTCCCACCCGCAGGTCTGCACCCCGGTGTGCCGTCCACGACGCCATCCAGTGCACTGCGTCGAGCAGACCCTCCACATGGCCAACGTTGTCGACCGCGCCGGGACGCCAGGTGCACACGTCGAGACCCGCATCCTCATCGCGGTCGGGTTGGTCGATCACGAACACGTTGCCGATGGTGGGGGCGACTGCCTCGGCAACGGCGGCCGCTTGCTCCAACGTGGCGCCGGCAGCAATGGCCGCCGCTGCCTGCCACACACAGCACCCGACCCCGAAGCCGGCCGTCCCGGTGTCGACCACGCGCACCGGCACCTGCAGTCCGCGCGCTGCGAGGCGAGCGGCATTGACGGTGGCCGATGTCTTCGAGCACACGTGGATGGACAGGATCTCGGTGCAACCGCGTGCCAGCAGGTCGTCGTAGGCGGCGGCGAACTGACCGGCGCTGGGCGCGGCAACATGCACTTGCGGCCACTGGTCAGCGTTGTACGCCGCATAGAACGAGTCGACGTCCAGGTCGACGCCTTCGAGGTAGTCGACATCGTCCACCGTGATGGTGAGTGGCACGACCTCCACTCCGAACGCAGCGACGAGGCTGGGCGGCAGGAGGGCGTTCGAATCGGTGCACAGACCGATCACGCGGCCACCCAGGAGTTCATGGGGCAAAACAGTATTGATCGCGCGTCAGCGACGCGTTGCGATCGCGAGTCGAAGTGTTGACGTTCCGCGACCACCCGGACGCAATGCGAACACCGTCAGCGACCCAATTCGGCCAACCAGGTCGGCAGTCGGACGGGTCGACCCGCCGCGGTGACGCACCCGTGCACCGTCACCGCCGTGGCCCGTACCTCGCCATTCACCGTCAGCAGGTAACCCATCTGGAATGTGGTGCGAGTGGCTCCACCGAACGCCACGTGCACCGTGACCTGCTCGTCGAAGCGCAACGGTTGCCGATAGCGAACCGCGGCCTCGAGCACAGCGATGTCGAACCCCTCGTCGCGCAGACTGGTGTACGGGTGGTCGATCTCGCGCAGGTACTCGACACGAGCCTCTTCCAGATACGGCAGGTACCGACTGTGGTGAACGATGCCCATTGCGTCGGTCTCGGAGAACCTCACCCGAATCGTGTGCGAATACGGATACGTGGTGGGGTCGAGCGAGGGCTCCAGGTTCATACGCACGACCGGCACGGTACTGGCCGCAGGGCATCGGGCCTGCGAAGATCGCGTATCGACTGGCGCGAAACCGGGGGGTCGCTGATATCGTTTCCACGCTCTCAACCGGAGGACACCTAGCCCCCATCGTCTAGTGGCCTAGGACACCACCCTTTCAAGGTGGCGGCACGGGTTCGAATCCCGTTGGGGGTGCAAGGTCGAGAAATCGACCAGATGAAGGGTCGAGAAATCGACCAGATGAAGGGTCGAGAAATCGACTGAACGAGCAAGCAGGTCGAGTGATTCGACCGACAGCAATGCAGATCAGATTTCATCTGGTCCCGTGGTGAAGTGGAGTTCACGCCGGCCTGTCAAGCCGGAGGTCGCGGGTTCGAACCCCGTCGGGACCGCTCGGGTTACACACCCGAACGGAAGCTACGCAAGTGGTAACCATCAGCAGGCCATGCGAATGGCCGGCACCCCCGGTCGAGTAGCTCAGTCGGCAGAGCATACGCCTGAAAAGCGTAGGGTCACCGGATCGACGCCGGTCTCGACCACCACACGGCCCCCGCCCGCAACGGCAGGGGGTCGTTCGGTTTTTCGACGGTCAGCCACGTCGTGCAAGTGCGTCGAT
>CAIXHI010000482.1 GCA_903919215.1 uncultured Acidimicrobiaceae bacterium | reverse complement strand
GCCACGTTCTTCGACTACGACCCGTTCCAGCACATCAAGAAGCAAGACGCAACGGTCGGCGCCCTGCGCGCCAAGGCCAAGGCTGCGGGCGTCGACGTCAGCGAGACGTCGAAAGCAGAGTTCAAGCGTCGCTACGACGCTGCGCTCGTCGCCGGCAACTGACACCCACCGACACCCCCTCGCTGCGGGGCGTGGAAGAGCCCGGGGTTCGCCCCGGGCTCTTCCGCGCCCCGGTGCGATACCCTGATCTCGCCGGAGCCTCCACGGGTTGCGGCCACGACCCCGGGCGATTTGTAACCGCGCCGGGGTCACCCAATTCTCGGCGCCGACCTCTCGCTCAGGCGTCGACGATCTCCACTCGCACGCGCTTGTTGCCCTTGCCCTTGCTCTCCAACTTGAGCACGCGAAGGCGCCCGACCTCGGCCGTGCTGCGGACGTGTGTGCCACCGTCGGCCTGCTTGTCGAGACCGACGATGTCGACGACGCGAATCTCGGTGACGCTCTCGGGGATCAGGCTCACCTTCGTGCGGATCAGATCCGCATCGTGCACTGCCGTGTCGCGGGGCAAGAACCCGACCTCGATGACTCGATCTGCGGCGAGTTCGAGGTTGACCAGTTCCTCGACACGGGCGGCGAACCCTTCGGGCACGGGGTCGAACTCGAAGTCCATTCGCGCTGCGAGGGGCTCCATGTTCCCGCCGGTCACGGGCACGTGCCACTCGTTCCAGATCACACCGCACAACACGTGCAAGGCGGTGTGGGTGCGCATCAACTGATGGCGACGGCCCCAGTCGACATCGCCTTCGACCGTGTCGCCCACCGCGGGAACTGCGCCCTCGCCGACGGTGTGCCACACATCGGTGCCTTCCTTGCGCACGTCGCTGACGATCAGGCCGGCAAGACTGCCGGTGTCGTGCGGCTGACCGCCACCTGTCGGATAGAAGAGTGTGCGATCGAGCGCGATGGCACCCTCACGAACTGCCGTCACGGTGGCAGTGAAGTGGGTGGCGTACGCGTCGCGGAGATAGAGCAGTTCGGTCACACACAAGAGTCTGCCGTCCCTGTCGACGATCGGCCAGCGTCGTTAGGGTGATGGCATGAGCACCGCCTCACCCATCGATGTTGCGCGCCGCGCGATCACCCTGCTCGACCTCACCGAACTCGGCGACGAGGCCACCCCCGACGACGTCACCGCGTTGTGCGCACGAGCCGTCGGCCGACACGGCACGGTGGCCGCAGTGTGCGTGTGGCCGCGGCATGTCTCGATGGCTGTGCATCTGCTCATCGGCACAGGCGTGCGGATTGCGACGGTCGTCAACTTCCCGTCGGGCAATGACGCGATCGATGATGTCGTCGCACTCACCACAGAGGCACTCGCCGAGGGCGCCGACGAGATCGACCTCGTGCTGCCGTACCGGGCATTTCTGTCCGGCGACCGCGCCGCGGCGGAAGCGATGATCCAGGCTGTGCGCGACTCGGTACCTACGCCGCAGCGGCTGAAAGTGATCCTGGAGACGGGTGAACTGGTGTCACCCGACACCATCCGCGCCGCGTCACAGACCGCCGTCCGCCTCGGCGCCGACTTCATCAAAACGTCCACCGGCAAGACCCCGCGCAGCGCGTCGCTGGAGGCCACCGAGGTGATGCTCGAGGTCATCCGCACCGCCAATCGACCGGTCGGCCTCAAGCCCAGCGGCGGCATTCGCACACTCGACGACGCCACTGCATACCTCGACCAGGCCGACCGCATCATGGGTGCGGGATGGGCGACCCCCACCACGTTCCGGTTCGGCGCCAGCGGACTGCTGACGGCGCTCGAGGCGGTAATCGACGGTGCCAGCGGCCCGACCAGCAAGACGGAGACCTACTGATGCTTCCCCAGGAGATCATCCGCGCCAAGCGCGACGGCAAGGTGCTTGCTGATGACGACATCGCGACGTTCATCGCCGGCCTCACGAACGGTGCCGTCACCGAGGGCCAGGCAGCTGCCTTCGCGATGGCCGTGTACTTCAAGGGTATGAACATCGCCGAGCGCGTCGCACTGACGAAGGCGATGACGAACAGCGGCGTCACGTTGCGCTGGGACCTTCCCGGCCCGATCGTCGACAAGCACTCCACGGGTGGGGTGGGCGACACGGTCAGCCTGATGCTCGCCCCGATGGTGGCTGCGTGCGGCGGGTACGTACCGATGATCTCCGGGCGCGGCCTTGGCCACACCGGTGGCACGTACGACAAGTTCGAATCCATCCCCGGGTACGTCGCAGTCCCGACGATGGCCAAGTTCCGAGCGGTCGTCGGCAAGGTCGGCTGCGCGGTCATCGGCCAGACCGCCGACCTCGCCCCGGCCGACAAGCGGCTGTATGGCATCCGCGATGTCACCGCCACGGTGGAAAGCATCGGGCTGATCACCGCATCGATCCTGTCGAAGAAGCTGGCCGCTGGGCTCGATGGGCTGGCGATGGACGTCAAGTGTGGCAATGGTGCGTTCATGCCGACACTGCCCAAGGCCCGCGAACTTGCGCAGAGCATCGCCTCGGTTGCCACTGGTGCCGGCCTGCCCACCGTCGCGCTCATCACCGACATGGACCGTCCGCTCGCCGATGCCGCGGGCAACGCGGTCGAGATGGCCTACGCGGTCGAGTACCTCACCGGCGTTCGTCGCGAACCGCGCATGCACGAGGTGACGATGGCGCTGTGCGCTGAGATGTTGGTTGCAGGCAAGTTGGCCCGCACCACCAAGGCCGCCCGCGTGCTGCTGCAGCAGGCGCTCGACTCGGGGGCCGCCGCTGAGAAGTTCGCCAAGATGGTCGCTGCTCTCGGCGGGCCGAAGAAGTTCGTCGACAACCCGTGGCAGCACATGGAAGTCGCCCCGCTGACGGTGGCGATCCACCCCGAGCGGGCCGGCACGGTGCAGCGCATCGACACCCGTGCCGTGGGCATGGTGGTGGTGGCACTCGGTGGCGGCCGCAGCCGCCCGCAGGACGCCGTTGACCACGCGGTCGGCCTCACCTGGCTCGCAGGACTGGGCGACGACGTCGGTCCCGACCGCCCGTTGGGCATCGTGCACGCTCGCAACGACGCGCAGGTGCAGCAGGCCACGCAGCTGTTGCGCGCCGCGTACCACCTCACCGGCAAGGCGGCGACGGCGCAGTCGGCCGTCCTCGATCGCGTCACCGCCTGAGGCGGGTCACTCGCCGACGAGCGCGTGCCTGTCCGACGGCAACTTGATCGCAGCGGGAATCCGCGCGAGGAACGCGAAGACCGTGGCGGCAACGATGCACAACCCGGCGTTCACCATCAACGCCTGACTGGCCCCCACCACGAACGACTCGCGAGCCGCGCTGGCCAGACCGCTCCCCGCTGCGCCTGACAGCTTCGCGCTCTCTCCGAGCGCCGACCCGATTGACTCCTGGGCGCGTGCAGCGACAGCAGATGGGAGCCCCAGCCCAGCGATGTGGCTGCGCAGATCGCTGCCGTAGGCGGACACCAGGATGCTGCCGACCACGGCCACCCCCAGCGCGGAACCCGACATACGAGCCGTCGCGTTCGTGCCCGCGGCGACACCCGATCGCTCCTTCTGTACCGACGCCATTGCCAAGGCGGTCGCCGGCGAGAACCCGATCGCCTGACCGGCACCGTGCACCACCATGCCGATCATCAACAGCAGGTATGCCCCGTGCGGACCTGGTCGCGTCAGCAGCACACCTCCGCCACCTTGCAACAGCAGGCCGAGCACGATGATCCTGCGCACGCCGAAGCGATCCGCCAGCCTCGGGGCCAGAACACTGCCGGAGATCAGCACGAATGCCATCGGCAACATGCGCACACCCGCTTGGATCGGCGTGTAGCCATGCACGAACTGCAGCAGCTGGGTCAGCACGAAGCTGAAGCCGGACGTCATGAAGATCACTACGGTGCAGACGATCGTGGGCACGACGAACGACCGCTCGGCGAAGAACCGCACATCCAGCAAGGGCAGCGGGTTGCGCAGCTCGAAGGCGACGAACACGACCAACAGCACCGCGCCGGCTGCATAGGTTCCCAGCGTCGTGACGCTCGTCCACCCATGTTCAGGGGCGCTGATCGTCGCCCACAACACCGTGGCGAGCGCTGCGGTGGACAGCACCATGCCCACGACGTCGAGCCGCGCCGCGCCCGGGTTCTTCGACTCGGGAACGAGCGCCCCCAGCAACGGGACGGAGATCGCCACGATCGGGAGGTTCACCAGGAACACCGAACCCCACCAGAAATGACTGAGCAACAGGCCGCCGGCAATGGGCCCGATGACGATCCCCGCCATCGACCCGCCTGCCCAGATCCCGATCGCCTTCGCCCTTCCCGCCTGATCGTCGAACAGGCTGGTGACGATCGACAGTGTCGCCGGCGAGATGATCGCCGCGCCGATACCCATCACCGCACGTGCTGCGGTCAACCCGCCGACAGTGTCGGTGAACGACGCGACCAGCGAGCCGAGGCCGAACAGCGTCATCCCGATCCGCATCATCCGCACGCGGCCGAAACGGTCGGCAAGGCTGCCCCCGGTGAGCATGAACCCGGCGAACACCAGCACGTACGCGTCCACGATCCATTGCAGATCCGAGTTCGACGCGCCGAGGTCGCGGACCAGCGACGGCAGGGCGAGGTTGAGGATCGTGCCGTCGATAACTGCGACCATCACCGATCCAACAGCAACGGCGACCGCAAGCCATCGGCGAGCATCGCTCATCGGCGTCATGTGCTGCGGCATTCCCACCCCTCGTGGCGAGCGTACCGAGGCTGATGCTGGTCGCCCAAGGTGGTGGCCATCTGCTCCCCCATGAGCAACGCAGAGATCAGCCTGAGTGCGTTCCACCCCCACCCCGGCCACACACGGTTCACGGACATCCGTGGTCGGTGTGTGACACGAACGGGAGTTGGTGGGCCGCCTACGACAGGATCTGCGGTTCCTTCGGCAGACCGAGGACGCGTTCGCCGACGATGTTGCGCTGGATCTGGCTCGTGCCACCCCAGATCGTCTCGCTGCGGCTGAAGAAGAACGCACTCATCATCGAACTGACCGGATAGCCGGGGCGGCGCTGTTCGCGGGCCGTACCGGGCCAACCGCCACCGGCCGAACCCGTGTCGACCAACATCGAGGCCGCGCCGTGGATATCGAGGGCGAGTTCCATCGCCGCCTTGTGCATCTCGCTCCAGAACATCTTGTTGCTGACGCCGAGCGCAGCGATGCCGGGATCTTTCTGGCCGGCAAGCGCAGTGGACAGCGAGCGCAAACCGTTGACCCGCAGAATCGTGATCTTCGTATAGAACTCCATCAACCGCTGGCGGATGCCGGGTTCGTGGATCGCGCCGTTCTCCTGCGCTGTGGCGAGCATCAGCTTGTACTCCTCTTCGAAGCGCCGATAGCCGGTAGTGGCGCTCATACCGCGCTCGAACGCGAGCGTGCTGTTCGCGACCTTCCAGCCATTGTTCACACCGCCGACGACGTTGTCCTTCGGGCAGCGGGCATCGGTGAAGAACACCTCGCAGAACTCGGCCGTGCCGTCGGGCTGGGTGATGCCACGCACCTCGACGCCGGGCTGGTGCATCGGCACCAGCAGGTAGCTGATGCCCTTGTGCTTGGGCGAGTCGGGGTCGGTGCGGGTCAGCAGGAAGCAGTAGTCGGCGTGGTGACCGCCGGTCGTCCACACCTTCTGGCCGTTGATGATCCACTCGTCGCCATCCAGCACTGCAGAGGTCTTCAACGATGCGAGATCGGAGCCGCTGTTCGGCTCGCTGAAGCCCTGACACCAGCGCATCGAACCATTGAGGATGCGCGGCAGGAAGTCCTGCTTCTGCTCCTCGGTGCCCCACTGCAGAATGGTCGGTCCCACCAATGTGTCACCAAAGAAGTCGGCGCGCAGCGGTGCCTTCACGCGGGCGAACTCCTCGGCCAACACAACGCCCTCCATGGTGGAGAGGCCCTTGCCGCCGTACTCCTTGGGCCAGGTGGCGCAGATCCAGCCGCCGCCGTAGAGGATCGCCGGCCAACCCTCGTTGAACGCCGTGCGCTCCAGGGGCGGCATGTCGAACGCCTCGCCCGCTTCGTGGGCCTCGCACCAGCCTGTGGGCAGGTGCTCGCGCAGCCAGGCGCGAATCTCGACTCGGAACGCTTCGGCCTCGGGGGTGTAGGTCAGGTCCATTCCACCAGTATTGACCGACGGGTCAAGTTCGGCGAAGTCGGATGCCTGATATGCCTGGCAGCCCGGTTTACACGCCGTTCACATGCGCCAAACAGTCGCGAAACCGAGCGGGCGTACGGTCATGTCATGGCCAGCCCCGCTCCTGCTCAGCGCCTCGATGCGCACCCCCTGGTGCATCAAGGCCGTCAGGAGCGGGCTGTGCTGGCCGTGCTCTACGCGAACCGGCAACGGGTCGTTGGGCGCCGTGAACTCGCACGTGCAGCGGGCCTCGCCGAGCTGAACCAACGCCGCTGTGACAGCGTGCTCGTGGGCGTCCGTCGCCTGCTCGGGCACGACTCGATCGTCACCGTCCGCAGCCGTGGCTGGATGCTCGCTGAGAGCGCCGCGGCCACCGCCGAAGCGATACTGGCTGCGACCACCGAAGGCGGGTCGTTGCGCGGCGAGTAGCAACCAGGCTGGACGGAGGACCCTTCGCATGTCGGGTCTCCCCCGTCCATGCGCACGGGTTCCGGCCACACCGGAATCCGGTAGGGGCAACGTCCCTGGGTCATCGGTCCTCCGGCGGCCCAGGGGCAACCCTGCCCATGCGAGGGTCAGTCGACCAGCGCGACCCGGAGTTGTTCACGTATGGCGTCATGCCCAGCGGTCGGGATCTTGCCGCCATCGGCGGGTGAGCTGACGTAGAACACATCGACCACCTCGTGGCCCAGCGTGGCGACCTTCGCCGAGCGGATGTCGACGCCGGCCAACGACAGCGCGTGCGACAGGCGATACAGCACGGCCAGACCGTCGGGCGCTCGCGCCTCGATCACGGTCGTCGAGTCGGAGGCATCGTTGGAGACAAGCACTTCGAGGCGGGCTTCGGCTGCTGCCATCGCCCGCTTGTGGGTGCGCCCATAGGCCTTGATCCGCTGTTCGAGGCGAGCATCGATGTCGAGATCGCCGGCGAGCGCGCTCCGCAGATCATGCTCAACCTTCGCCCAGTTCGTGTCGCGTCCACTGGACCGCAGGATGCGGAACTCGTCGACGGCCAGCCCGGCGGGGTCGGTGAGCGCGTTGGCGCCCACCACATCGAGACTGTGCAGCGCCAACGTTCCTGCGATCAGCGCGAACAGACCGCGGCGGTCGCGGCTGACGATGCGCAGTACGTCGAAGTCACCGGACGGTTCGTGCTCGATGTGCAGCGCGTTGTCAGCGTTCACCTGGGACATCAAGGAATGGAACCGATCGGTCGCGACACGCGGTTCACTGAGCCGCAGTTCGCCACGTAGATCTTCGGCCACTGCGTTGGCGAGTTCGATGATCAGGTCGGCCTTCCAGTTCGACCAGGCCGACGGACCGGTTGCACGGCTATCGGCCTCGGTGAGCGCGACCAGCAGTTCGAGCGTGGACGTATCGAGCACCGCCTCGGCAACAATCGCAGCAGTGCGCGGGTCGGACAGGTCGCGACGCGTCGCCGTCTCGGCGAGCAACAGGTGATGCTCGACCAACGAACGGATGACGCGCACGTCGTCGCCATCGAAACCCATCCGCGGCGCGATCGTGTCGACCAGTTCGATACCGACTTCGGTGTGATCGCCAGGGTGGCCCTTGCCGATGTCGTGCAACATCGCGCCCACGAGCAGGAGGTCGGGCCGGGCGACCACACGGAGGAACTCGGCGCAGTTGGCGACGGTCTGCAGGAGGTGGCGATCGACGGTGTAGGTGTGGAACGCATTGCGCTGCGGGAGACTGCGCACGTGCCGCCATTCCGGAAGGTAGCGGCTGAACAGGTCGTAGCGCTCGAGTGCTTCCACCGCCGACACCAGCGTTGGACCAGCTCCGAGCAAGCTGACGAACGCACGACGGGTGCGCTCGGTCCAGGCCTCCCCAGCCTGCGGACCGCGACTGGCCAACATTCGCAAGCTGCGGGCACCGATCGGGTAGCCAGCATGCGCCGCTGCCGCAGCGGCACGGAACACGAACGACTGCTCGTCCACGTCCGCATCGGCAGTCAGCTGCACCTCACCATCGATGACGACGACACCGGGAACATCGTCGGGAAGATGATGCGATTGGCCGCCGCCCTTGCTCACCCGGCGTTGCAGCCGGTCGATACGCCGCCAGAACCGATCGGTGGCCCACTCCACTGAGTGCGCAGCGCCGGCGAGGTTCAACATCAACGCATCGGCGTCGGCGAAACCCATGTTCTCCGCCACGCGGTCCTGATCTTGCAACAACAACGTATTCACGAACCGGCCCGTGACGCGGTGCAGTTCACAACGCACGGCGAGCAGCACATCGGCTGGACCGGCGAGATCCTCGAACGGCAGCTCCAACGCCTCAGTGATCTCCGGGCGGTCGAGTGCGAGTGCCCAGCGGATGGTGTCGTAATCGCGCAGACCGCCGCGCCCGTCCTTCAGATCGGGTTCCAGACGCGAAGCCACATCACCACACTTCGCCCAGCGGACCTGACCGGCTTCGTGCATCCGCTGCAGCCACACGAACGGCTTTAGTCGCCACTGCTCGAGCCCACCGGTCTGCAACTGCTGAGCCAACGTCGAGTCACCGGCCAATGTGCGCAGGCGCAGGATCGTGGTCGCGGTGTCGAGATCGTCGGCCGCGAGTTGCAGCATGCTCTTCACGGTGTGCGCCGACGGGCTGAGCTTGATGCCCGCGTCCCACATCGGATACCACAGCTTCTCGGCCACGTCGCGAACGGTGCTGTCCTTCTCCTTTGGTGGGTGCAGCAGCACGACATCGATATCGCTGCCGGGGCACAACAGCGCACCGGCATACCCGCCGGTTGCGACGAGCGCCCAGCCCGGCGGCAGACCGACCGCAAGGCTCTCCAGCCACGAGTCGGCGATCTGCGACAGGCGTCGTGCGAGCGCACGTCCGGCGAGGTCGACATCGCCGATCAGTTGGGCACGCACGCGACGAATCGTCGCGGCATCGATCTGTGTGGCCACCATTCCCCCAGTCAATCAGTCCGTGTCACTCAGTGGCGCCGACATGCCGAAGGGCCCCCGGCCGAAACCGGGGACCCTTCACGGCAGTGCCGTTGGCAGTCAGCTCGTCGCGATCGTCAGACCGCGTCGAGGCCTTGCTCGCCCGTGCGGACACGGAGCAGTTTGTCGATGCTGATGGTCCAGATCTTCCCGTCGCCGATCTTGTCCGTCTTGGCTGCTTCAGCGATGACGGCCACAATCCGCTCAGCGTTCTCAGCAGGAACGATTACTTCCAGCTTCACCTTGGGGATGAAGTCGATGTGGTATTCGGACCCACGGAAGTTCTCTGTCTTGCCACGCTGGCGACCGAAGCCACGAACCTCGGTGAGGGTGACACCTTCCACGCCGTTGGCGAGGAGGGCATCTTTCACGTCATCAACCTTGTGCGGCTTGATGATGGCGGTGATCAGTTCGAGCATGTCAGAGGCCCTTTCCCATGTAAGCGGCTTCCGGGTGGTAGGCCGGCGAGCCGTGCTCGTGAATGTCGATACCTTCGCGTTCGCCTTCTTCGGACACACGGAGCGTCTTGGTCAGGCCGACCGCCTTGAACAGGATGAACCCTGCTCCGAAGGCGGTGACGGCCACCACGCCGTTGCCCCACACCTGAATCCAGAGCTGCTTGAGGCCTTCTTCCTTGCCCCAGAACAGACCGGTGACGCCGTACTGCCCGGTGGCGAACAGACCGACGCTCCAGGTGCCCCAGATACCGGCCATGCCGTGCACTGCGACGGCGCCGATGGGGTCATCGATGCGGAAGTGCTCGATGAGGTCGATGCCGTACACCACGACGATGCCGCCGATGAGACCGATGCAGATCGCGCCAAACGCGTTCACCCAGTAGCACGGTGCCGTGATAGCCACCAGTCCACCGAGGAAGCCGTTGATCGTGATACCCATGTCCCACTTCTTGATGCGGGGGTAGATGAGTGCCATCGCCGCGAGACCACCGGCGGCGGCGGCCAACGTGGTGTTCGTGGCGACGCGGCCGATACCCGTGGCATCCATCGCCGACAGCGTGCTGCCGGGGTTGAAGCCGTACCAGCCGAACCACAGGATCACGCCACCGATGGCAGCGATCGTGAGGTCGTGGCCCGGAGGCAGACCGCCACCGTCACGCTTGAACTTGCGGCCGAGGCGCGGTCCGAGGACGATGGCACCGGCGAGGGCGACCATGCCGCCGACGGTGTGCACGACGGTGGAACCCGCGAAGTCACGGAAGACACGGGCGCCGTCGTTCAGCGTGGCGAGCCAGCCGCCCGGGCCCCAGATCCAGTGACCGATGATCGGGTAGATGAACCCGCTCACCACGAAGCTGTACAGCAGGTCACCTACGAAACCGGTACGACCGACCATGGCACCGGAGGTGATGGTCGAGCACGTGTCGGCGAAGGCGAACTGGAACAGGAAGAAGGCCATGAATGCGACGCCCGTGGTGCCGTAGGCAGCGGGAGCACCGTTCAAGAAGAAGTACTCGTGACCGATCCACTTGTTGCCCACGCCGAACATGAACGCGAACCCGAATGCCCAGAACAGCAGGGCACACAGGCACGTGTCGACGATGCACTCCTGCAGGATGTTCACGACCTCACGAGTACGAGCGAAGCCCGCCTCGAGCATCATGAAGCCAGCCTGCATGAAGAACACCAGGAACGCAGCGATGAGCGTCCACGCTGTGTTCAAGCCGTTGACGGTGTTCGTCAGCTGGTCCTGCATCTCGTCGGCCTGGGGCAGCGACGCTGCGTGCGCCAACGTGCCGACGATCCACGGACCGAGCGAGATCATGGCGTACATCGCCAGCATCACGCCGATCACTTTTCCGGTGAGGAAGGCGACGAAGAAGCGCTGACGGTCTTTGTCAGCCAACCTCGCCTTCAGGGTCCCACCTCTCGGGGTCCCATCGCTCAGTGTCAGGGTGTTCACGCATGTCCTCCATTCGAGCCCCCGGGGTCGGGGCCTGCAAGCAAGCTAGGAGGGGTCGATTTCCGAGCCGTTCCCCCTCTGTGAACGGACGATTGCGAGTGTGAGCGCTGTGTCGCCCTCGTCGACCGCGCTCCCGACGGCCACTCGCACATACCTGAAATGCAGTGCTGTCGGCTGCAGGTGCCCCGACCAGCGCATCGCACTGAGGGTTCACACATCGGAAACATTGGGGTAACGCATCACTCGTAGGTTGCCCACGCTCCCCAGCCCTCACCCGAAGGGATCCTTCAGATGACCATTGACTCCGGCGCCACCGCGTGGGTGATCGTTGCGACAGCGCTCGTGCTGTTCATGACACCGGGACTCGCGTTCTTCTACGGCGGCATGGTGCGCCGCAAGAACGTCCTCGGCATGCTCATGCAGAACGTGTTCTCAATGGGACTGGTCAGCGTGCTGTGGGCTGCGGTCGGCTTCTCACTCGCGTTCGGCGGCAATAACCGGTTCATCGGCAACTTCGACTTTGCGTGGATGAGAGGTATTGCCAAGGCGGATTCGCTGCCCGGCTACACCGGGGCGTTCGCACTGGTCATCCCGCCACTGCTGTTCATGGCGTACCAGATGATGTTCGCCGTCATCACCCCAGCGCTGATCACGGGGGCCACGGCTGACCGTCTGAAGTTCAGTGCCTACGCGATCCTCATCGGTGTGTGGTCGGTCATCGTCTACCCGATCATCGCCCACTGGGTGTTCAGCCCCACCGGATGGTTGTTCAAACGCGGTGCGCTCGACTTCGCCGGTGGCGCTGTCGTCCACATCAATGCCGGCGCCGCTGCACTCGCCGTGGTGTTGATCATCGGTGTGCGGCGCAGCTACGGGCAAGAAACGATGCCTCCGCACAACCTGCCGTTCACGATCCTCGGTACGGGCATCCTGTGGTTTGGCTGGATCGGGTTCAACGCCGGGTCGGCGCTCGCTGCGAACGGGCTCGCCGTCCAGGCCATCGTCAACACCCACCTGGCCGCTGCTGCCGCGATGCTCGGCTGGCTGGTGGTGGAGAAGGCGGTCGCTGGCCATGCCACCACACTCGGTGCAGCATCCGGTGCCGTCGCTGGCCTCGTCGCGATCACCCCGTGCGCCGGGTTCGTCGGTGGGATGGCACCCGTCTACATCGGCCTCCTCGCCGGCGTCGGGTGCTACGCAGCGTTATCGCTGAAGAAGAAGTTCCGGTTCGACGACAGCCTCGACGTCATCGCCGTCCACCTTGTCGGCGGCATCCTCGGATCGCTGCTCCTCGGCCTGTTCGCGGACAAGGGCGTCAACGCACTCGGCGCCGATGGGTTGTTCCTCGGCGGCGGACTGCGCCTGCTCGGTGAGCAGGGACTCGCCGTCATCGTCACGTTTGGGTTCAGCTTCACGGTGACCTACGTCGTCGCCACGATCCTCGACCGCACGATCGGCCTGCGCGTCGCTGACGACGACGAACTCGTCGGCCTCGACCAGAGCCAGCACGCAGAAACCGCGTACCAGTGAGCCCGGCACTCGACGTATCAGGGAGAATGTGAACATGAAGCTGATCACCGCCATCATCAAGCCGTTCAAGATCGACGATGTGAAGAACGCGCTGAAGGCCATCGGTGTGCAGGGAATGACGGTCGCAGAGGTGCGCGGCTTCGGTCGCCAGGGCGGCCACTCCGAGACCTACCGAGGCGCCGAGTACAACATCGACTTCGTGCCCAAGGTGCGCCTGGAGATCGTCGTCGATTCCGAACAGGTCGACCAGGTCGTTGACACGATCGTCACGTCGGCCGCCACCGGCAAGATCGGCGACGGCAAGATCTGGGTGAGCGAGGTTGAGCGGATGATCCGCATCCGCACCGGCGAAGAGGGCCACGACGCCATCTGACCGGTGCGAGTGCCACACCCCCGGTGCGAGTGCCACACCCCCGGTGCGAGTGCCACACCCCCGGTGCG
>CAIXHI010000481.1 GCA_903919215.1 uncultured Acidimicrobiaceae bacterium | reverse complement strand
GTCCAGCCAGCAGCGAGCGCGACGCCATCGACCGGGCACGACTCGCCATCGGATCGGGCCCACACGCCGTACACACCTTGACTCACTTCGCGGGCGACGACCGACTTCCACGGCCCGCCGGCATAGCCGACGATCACGAGCCCACCGGTCGCGCTGACCACAGCCGTTTGCTGGTCGTCGACCCCCTGCAGTCGCACCGTCACCAACGAATCGACGGGCACTGCTCCGGAAACAGTGCCGCCGTAGTACCGGTCGAGAATCTGCGCCGCCGTCCAACCATGATCGACCGCGTACCCATACGCACCCCACTGGGAAAGGCCGATCCCATGGCCATAGCCGTGACCGTCGATCGTGATCGAGGCATCCACGGCGAGGGGTATCGGCGTCTGAGCCGCCGGCGAGTTCGGCGCGGCGATGACCGCGGCCGACACGGCTGCCACCAAGCCGATCATCGAACACCGCATGAGGTGATATCGGCGTCTGCGTGGCGGCGCATGAGCTCGCCGTGGATCGTCGAACGCCATTCCCACAGTCTCGCGGATAACCTTGCCGACTTGGTGGCAACCTCCGACGAGCAGTCTTCTTCACGGGTCCCGCTTCCCGAAGGGACCATTCCCGTCGGAGTCGGCCTGCTGGTGGCAGGTCTTGCATCATTCGCGTTCCTGCGAGTCGGCAAGAATGCCCTCGGCGGGGATGAGCCGTTCAGCCCCGTCCTGTCGCTGTGGTTCGCCACGTTCGCACTGGCGCCAGGCTTCTTCCTCCCGCTCGAGCAGGAACTGGGACGGGCGCTCTCGGCACGACGAGCGCTCGGCCACGGAACCAAACCCGTCGTCCGCAAGGTGGTCACACTCGGTCTCGGCCTGGCGACGCTGGTCACCCTGGTGGTCCTTGCAACCAGCCCGATCCTGACGCGATCGTATTTCGACGGCGACTGGGTGATGTTGGCCGCGCTCGTGGTGGCCTTTGCGAGCTACGCCCCGGTGCACCTCGCCCGCGGAATCGCCAGCGGCAGCGGCCGCTTCAAGGCCTATGCGATCGTGATGGGCGCCGACGGCGCGGTGCGCGTCATCCTGTGCATCGCACTCGCAGTGATCGGTGTGAAGACGGCTGGCCCATACGGCATGGCAGTGGCGGTCGCCCCGTTGTTGGGGTTCTTCTACGTCTGGGCTCGGGGCGCGCTGCACACCGAGGACGGCCCGCCCGCAACGTGGAAGGAAGTCACCCCGAACCTCGGGTGGCTGCTGCTCGGCTCGGTGTTCGCGGCCGGCCTGGTGAACGCCGGCCCGGTGGCCGCCAACCTGTTGAAGGACCCCAGCCAGAAAGACCTCGTCACCCAGTTCGGGTACGGCGTGCTCTTGTCTCGCATTCCGTTGTTCCTGTTCCAGGCCGTACAGGCGGCGCTGCTACCACGGCTCTCGCGTCTGGCTGCCCGCAACGAGCTCGACGAGTTCAAACGTGGATTCCGCAAGCTGTTGATACTCGTGGTGGCGGTGGGCGTCACCGGCACGGTCGGTGCATTCGCCGTCGGACCGTTCATCATCCGCAAGATGTACGGCGCCGATCTGAGCGCCCGAACGATGGCCATGTTGGCGATCGGCAGCGCCGTCTACATGCTGGCGTTGGCGTTGGCCCAAGCCGTGATCGCCTTACGCGGCCATGCGCTCGTCGGCATCGGTTGGGGCTCCGGTATGGTCACCTTCTTGCTGGTCACCTGGCTCAGCAGCGACGATTTGTTCCGGCGTATCGAGTACGGCCTGGTCGCCTCGTCGGCCATTGCCCTGTGTGCCTTCTGGCTGGCGTTGCGGTACAAGCTACGTTCGGGTGCCGAACCCACCCACGGCTCGATGATGGACGCCATCACCGACATGCCGTTCGAGAGCTGAACCGCCGCCCTGGCGTGAACCGGCGCCCCTTGCAGGGGCTGGCAGGTCAGCGACCGAGCTTGGCGGACTCGATCTTCAGGTCGTTCTCGACCATCATCTTGACCAGGCTCGGGAAGTCGACTTCGCGCTCCCAGCCGAGCTTGTCGTGTGCCTTCGTGGGGTCACCGATCAGCAGATCGACCTCGGCCGGCCGGAAGAACTTCTTGTCCTGACGGACGTACTGCTGCCAGTCGGTGATGCCGACCTGGGCGAAGGCCAACTCGACGAGGTCTTGACCACTGTGGGTCTCGCCCGTGGCGACGACGTAGTCGTCCGGGGCGTCCTGCTGCAACATCAGCCACATCGCCTTCACGTAATCCCCGGCGTAGCCCCAGTCGCGCTTGAAGTCGAGGTTGCCCAGCACGAGCTCTTCTTGCAGACCGAGCTTGATGCGCGCGACGGCGTTGGTGACCTTGCGGGTGACGAACTCCATGCCGCGGCGCGGGCCCTCGTGGTTGAACAGGATGCCGCTGCAGGCGAACATGTCGTAACTCTCGCGGTAGTTCACCACGATGTCGTGACCGAACACCTTGGCGCAGCCGTAGGGCGAACGCGGGTGGAACGGTGTGCGCTCGGTCTGCGGTGTCTCGCGTACCTTGCCGAACATCTCACTGCTGCTGGCCTGGTAGAAACGGATCTTGTTGTTCTGCGCGCCGCCGACCATGCGGATGGCCTCGAGCATGCGCAACACACCGAGCCCGGTGATGTTGGCCGTGAGCTCGGCCTGGTTGAAGCTGAGCGCGACGAACGAGATGGCGCCGAGGTTGTAGACCTCGTCGGGCTGCGTTGCCTCGAGTGCCTTGACGAGCGACGGCAGGTCGGCCAGGTCGCCAGGGACGGGCTCGATGAAGGGGAACTCTTCACGGATCTGGGTCAGACGCGGGTTGTTCTGACCCTTGACCATTCCGAACACCTCATAGCCCTTGCCGTGCAAGAACTCTGCGAGGTGCTGTCCGTCCTGGCCAGTGATACCGGTGATGAATGCACGGGGCATGTGGGGGGAGTCTTTCCGCTCGTGAAGTCGCTGAAGTCTAGGGGCTCTTGACCGGGACAGAACGCTTCGGGCCTTACTAGGATCCAACGGGACATGGATGCCGTACGCGTGGGATTCGACACCGGACCGCTACACGGCCCGCGCAGCGGGGTCGGCTACTCGGTCGAAGGACTGCGCACTGCCCTCGCACGCCGAAGCGATGTGACCCTGGTGGACTACTTGGTCTCGTTCCGAGCCACACCCGGTTCAAGTGTCCGTCGCCTTCCACTTCCCGCTGCGCTGGCCCATCGCTGCTGGGCGCGCAGCTCGCATCCGCGTGCGGAACGCTGGCTACGGGATCTGGATGTCGTGCACGGAACCAACTATGTGGTGCCGCCCGTGCGCTCTCCCCGACTGGTCACGGTGCACGACTGCTGGTTCCTGCGCCGCCCCGAACTCGCCGGAGGCGACGTCGCACGGGCAGGTCGAGTGCTGCAGCGAGCGATTGCCGACGGGGCGGCAGTCCACGCCGTCTCCCACGCCACTGCAGCGGAGGTGCGCGACCTGTTCCCCGATGCAGCGGTCACGGTCGCGTCATGGGGGGCATTGGCCCTCGCCCCTCCCCCGCTCCAGGCACCGATTCCCGAGCTCGCCGGGCGGCCCTATGTACTGGCGATCGGCACGCTCGAGCGGCGCAAGAACCTGCCGGCGCTGGTCCGGGCATTCGGCACCATGGCCCAGCAGCACCCCGATCTGCAACTCGTGCTCGCCGGTAGCGACGGCGATGATCGACCGATCATCGACGCCGCGGTCGATGCGCTCGGGCCGATGCTCTCCCATCGAGTGCTGTTCACTGGTCGCGTATCCGACGATGTTCGCTCGTGGCTGTTGCACCACGCTGCAGTGCTCGCGTACCCGTCGCTCGACGAAGGGTTCGGCTTCCCACTGCTCGATGCGATGCAGGCGCGAGTGCCAGTAGTGGCCAGCACCGCCGGCTCGATCCCCGAGATCGCCGGAGATGCCGCGCTGCTGAGCCCGGCCGACGACGTCGACGCGCTCGCGGCGAACCTGCACCTTGCGCTCGTCGACAGCGTCACACGTCAACGACTTGTCGAGGCCGGCGACCAACGGTGGCCGACGTTCTCCTGGGACCGGTGCGCCGAGGACATGGCTGCGCTGTACCACAAGCTCGCCGCGGGCGCCCGATGAGCGTCGCTGTGCTCTGCGGCGGCGTCGGGGCGGCGCGGTTCCTGCGCGCCTTGGCCGGCGTCCACCCCACCAACGACACGGTGGGCATCGTCAACACCGGCGACGACACCGTGCTGCACGGTCTGTCGATCTCGCCCGACATCGACACGATCACGTACACCGTCGCCGGCGCAATCGATCCCGAACGCGGCTGGGGCCTGCGCGACGAGACGTGGCGAGCAATGGAAGCACTCGCCCGTTACGCCGAACGCCGCCCTGCTGGCTCGCGCGCCGCACCCACCTGGTTCAACCTCGGCGACCAAGACCTCGCGACGCACTTCTACCGCACGGCCCGTTTGGCCGAAGGTGCCACACTCACCCAGGTGACAGCCGAGATCGCCGCCGCATGGGGTCTGCAACAGCACCTCCTGCCGATGAGCGATGAGCGCGTCAGCACCATGGTCGGTCTGCGCGACGAGGGTGTCGAAGTTGCGTTCCAGGAGTACTTCGTTCAACGCCGCCACTCGGTGCCGGTGTCCTCGGTGCGCTTCGATGGTGCCGACTCAGCGCGGCCGACTCGGCAGGTGATGGCGGCACTGCACGACGCGTCAGCCATCGTGGTCGCCCCGTCGAACCCGCTCGTCTCCATCGCACCCATCCGCGCACTCACCGGTATCGACGAATTGCTCGCAGGGCGCCGCGAACAGGTCGTCGCCATCTCACCCATCGTCGGCGGTGCCGCGCTGAAGGGTCCGGCCGACCGGATGCTCGTCGAACTGGGTATGGAGGCCTCGGTGGTCGGCATCGCGCGGCTGTACGCCTCAATCGCCGCCACGCTGGTGATCGATCCCGTGGACGCCGCATTGGCGCCGCAGATCGAAGCGGCCGGCATGCGGGTCGTGATCACCGAGAGTGTGATGAAGACCGCCGACATCGGCCGCGAACTCGCCCGGCGCACGCTGGCGGCCGCCGGAATGCCGGTCTAGCGCGGCCCGCGTCCCAGCGCCCGCAGACCGACGCTCAACTCTGTCCAGGGTGCCCAGGCGAGTTGAATACGGGCACGCGTCGGCGACAACGCAAACCGCGACACATCGCTCCGGCCACGCTGGCCCGTGAGTGGCGCGAACCCATCGGGACCCGCCATCTGCCACCAGACAGCGCTGACCGAAGTCGCCACTCCGGTACCCACGTTGACCACCAGACCG
>CAIXHI010000480.1 GCA_903919215.1 uncultured Acidimicrobiaceae bacterium | reverse complement strand
TGGCATCGTGCTGCTCAACGGTGGCGGCAAACACGTGATGCCCGTCCTCGTCAGCGAGCACGTAGAACAGATAATGACACTGCGTGGCCGGAATACCGACACACAGTGGATCGCCCAGCGAGGGATCGGCGGCCGGATTGAGGGCTGCGTGAAGACTGGCGCGACCCGGGTTGGCAATCGGCGTGGGGGGCAGTCCGAGGTACAGGTACGTGTTGTATGGCGTGTCGATGGCCTTCAGATCGCTGAACGCAAGCGTGCCGTCCTGGCGGTAGTACAGCGTCGCGTCCACCTGCAGTGGCATACCGGCGGCGAGGCGGTTGTAGATCACGCGAGCGATCTTGGGCCGGTCTTCGGCAACCTTGGCCTCGCGCTCGACGATGCTGGCGACGATGAAGATCTGATACGGCGTGAGACCGAGCGCCGCTGCACCCTGGTCGATGTTCTCCTGGTCGCCGACACGTTCCATCAGCTGCACCATGCGCGCCACGACCTGTGCCGCGGACTCGCTGTTCGACACTTGATAGGTGTCGGGGAACAACAGACCTTCGAGGCCGTTCACCCCTTCTGGCAGGTACTTCGAGCGGATCACACCTTCGCTGGCCGCGATGTTGAAGTCGACGCCCCGCAGTCGTGGCACCTTCTCCTGCAAGCGCAGCGCCATCTTTTCGTAGGTGTAGCCCTCGGGGAAGGTGACCTTGCTGAATGTCTCCGACGGCGGCGTACGCAATGTGCGCACGATGTTGCCCATGTGATCGGCGGGACGCAACTGGTAGTAGCCGGGCGTCAACTGCAGACCGCCGTGATGATCCAGGTACCACTCGAACACGCCGACGCTGGAGATCAGGTGCTCAGCGTGCAAGCGCTCGCTGATGGTCTTCACCGTGTCGTCAGCGTTGACCGTGAACGTGATCGGGTCTCCCGGGTCGCCCTTGGGGTTCACCTGCTTGGTGTACCAGAGACCGACCAACCCGGCGATGACCAGACCGGCCAGCGCGAGATACGCCATCCCCCACACCACCCACTTGACCTGGATGCGTTGGGTGCGTGTGGGCTCGACCACCACACCGTCGGTGTCGTCCGGGTCGTCCCACGGGTCGTGGTGCCACGTCCGGTCGTCGATGTAGGTCATCGACCTGCGTTACCCGAACCTGAGGCCCGTGAGTCGAGCCAGTGCTGCAGCAGGATTGCAGCGGCCACCTTGTCGACATACTTGCGGCGATCACGGGCGCTGATGTTCGCCTCCATCAGCGCACGGTCGGCTGTCACCGTCGTGCGGCGCTCGTCGAAGGTGATGACCGGCACGCCCACCACCGTAGCCAAGGCCTCCGCCTCTTTGATGGCAGCCTGCGCGGCAGGTCCGGACGACCCGTTCATGTTCAACGGCAGCCCCACGACCAGCATCTCGGCCTCCTCCTCGACGGCGAGGGCACGGATGGCCTCGTGATCGCGGCGGACCGAGCCAGAACGTTGCAGCACCAGCAATGGCGAGGCGATGGTGCCCGAGCGGTCACTGACCGCGATACCGATGCGCTTGGACCCAAGGTCGATGCCGAGCGCGCGCATGGTCAGCGGGTGGCCGCTGCCTCCGCGATGCGCAATGCCTCGTCGAGACCTTCGACGTGCTTACCGCCAGCCGTAGCGATGTCGCCTTTCCCGCCGCCACCACCACCCACGGCCTTCGCCGCATCCTTGATCAAGTCGCCGGCGACACGTCCGCTGTCAGGAGTGACCGCAGCCACCAGGGAGACACCACCGGTGTCGCTGATACCCCCGAGCACCACGATCTGCACACCTGCCTGCTGACGCACGGCGATCGCGAGTTCGCGTAGATCGCCCGGCGACAGACCGTCGATGCGTGTGACCACCAGACCATCCGTGGCGTTCGCTGCCAACTCGCCGGCCTGACCGCTGGCCAACTTGGAGCGCAGCGCCTTCACCTCGTCCTGCAGTGACTTGATCTCGTCCATGCGCCGCTGCACACCGACGAGTAGGTCGTCGGCGGCGACACCCACCAAGCGGGCGGTGTCGGCGATGATCGATTCGTCGCGCTGCAACAGCGCAACGGAGTTGGCACCCGTGACGGCCTCGAGTCGGCGCAGGTTGCTCCCGACGCTGGCTTCGCTGACGACCTTGATGAGACCGATATCGCCGGCAGCCTGCACATGTGTGCCACCACAGAGTTCGATCGAGTTGCCGACCTCCAGCACGCGCACGACATCGCCGTACTTGTCGCCGAAGAAGGCGATGGCCCCCAGGCCAGTGGCCTCGTCCTTGGTGGTCTCGAACGCTCGCGCCGGCGAGTTGGCCAGTGTCTCGGCGTTGGCGATGCGCTCGATCTCCGCCACTTCATGTGGAGACAGCGCCGCATAGTGGCTGAAGTCGAAGCGCAGACGATCGGGGCCGACCAGCGAGCCGGCCTGCTTGACGTGCTCACCCAGCACCTTGCGCAGTGCGTGGTGCAGGATGTGCGTACCGGTGTGGTTGCGGCGGATAGCGCTGCGGCGCTCGACATCGATGGCCGCTGTCGCCGTGTCGCCAACGAGGATCTCGCCATTGACGATGCGCGCGGTATGTCGACGCAAACCGGGGAGGGCCAGCGTGGTGTCGAGCACTTCTGCAATGCCACCCGCTGTGCGAATGGTGCCGGTGTCGCCCACCTGACCGCCGCTCTCGGCGTAGAACGGGGTGCGGTCAAGGAAGATCTCGACAGTGTCGGTGTCGGGCTCACCCGGCAACACGGCGAGCACAGTGGCCTCGGCGGTGTCGTCGGTGTAGCCCACGAAGGTGGTGGTGCCGTACGCCTCGACGACCTCGCGGTAGCCGTCCAGCGAAGCACCGTCGACGGCACCCTTGCGGCCCGCTTTTGCCCGCTGACGCTGCGACTGCATCTCGGCCTGGAAGCCGGCATTGTCCACCTTGACGCCGCGCTCACCGGCGATCTCCTCGGTGAGTTCGAGCGGAAAGCCGTAGGTGTCGTGCAGCAGGAACGCTGTCCCGCCGGGCAGTTGTTCGGTGTGCGTGGTGAGTTCGTCCTCGAGGATGGTGAGGCCGGTCTTCAACGTCTGGCGGAAGCGTTCTTCCTCACGGGTGAGCACGCCGGTGATGAAATCGCGGTTCGCGGCGACATCGGGATACGCGCCACCCATCACGTCGATGGCGGTGTTCACCAGCGTCGGCATGACCAGCTTCTCAGTACCCAACAGGTATGCGTGGCGCACAGCGCGGCGGATGATGCGACGGAGCACGTAGCCGCGGTTCTCGTTGCTGGGGAACACACCGTCGCTGACCAGCATCGCCGCCGAGCGAGCGTGTTCGGCCAGTACGCGCATCGAGAAGCTGTCGCGATCGTCATAGTCGCCAGCGCGGTAGCTGCGACCGGTAAGGCTGCAGGCCTGATCGACCAGCGGCTGCATCAACGAGGTCTCCCACACCGCGTCGACACCCTGCAGCAGGCACAGCATGCGCTCGAGGCCAAGACCCGTGTCGATGGACGGCTTGGGCAGCAACGTGCGGCTGCCGTCGGAGGCCTGGTTGTACTGCATGAACACCAGGTTCCAGAACTCCATGTAGCGATCGCCGTGCGGATCGTGCAGCGGCCCACCTTCGGGCCCGAATGACGGACCACGGTCGATGTGGATTTCGCTACACGGACCGCACGGGCCGGTGTCGCCCATCTGCCAGAAGTTGTCCTTGTCACCAAGGCGCTGGATGCGGTTCATCGGCACGCCGACCTGCTCGTGCCAGATGGCCTCCGCTTCGTCGTCGCTGTCGTGCACCGTGATCCAGAGCCGGTCGCCGTCGAGGCCGAACGTCTCGGTGGTGAGCTCCCAGCTCCAGGGGATGATCTCGTTCTTGAAGTAGTCGCCGAAGCTGAAGTTGCCGAGCATCTCGAAGAACACGAGGTGGCGCTTGGTACGACCGACATCGTCGAGGTCGTTGTGCTTACCGCCGGCACGAGCGCATTTCTGGCTGCTGACCGCGCG
>CAIXHI010000479.1 GCA_903919215.1 uncultured Acidimicrobiaceae bacterium | reverse complement strand
GACCGCGGCGTGTTCGGTTACGACCGCATCGACGCGGGCACCAAGTTCCTGCTGCTGACGGCACCGACACCGGCCCAGGAGGGTGACCTGCTCGACATCGGCTGCGGCACTGGTGCGATCGCGTTGACGATGGCAGCCCGGGCACCGGGCGCCACGGTGTGGGCCGTCGATGTCAACGAGCGCGCACGCGACCTGTGCCGCGGCAACGCCGAACGCAACGGAATCACCAACGTCAAGGTGTGCGCCCCCGACGAGATACCGGTTGACGTGCGCTTTCGCACGATCTGGAGCAACCCGGCGATCCGCATCGGCAAGCCAGCCTTGCACGCGATGCTGCTGCGCTGGTGTGAACGGCTCGCGCCGAACGGCGAGGCACTGCTCGTGGTGCACAAGCATCTCGGTAGCGACTCGCTGCAGACCTGGTTGATCGCGCAGGGGTACCCCACCGATCGGCTGGCCACCACCGGCGGCTACCGCGTGTTGCACACGGTCACGCCCGCCGCGGATCCACCTCGACCCTGAGGCGTGAACCCTTCGGGCGGGGCACCGCGATCAGCGCCGCGCCCAACTGCAACCAGGTGTCCGCACGCAGCAGTACGCCGGTCGTGGTGGCAGCGGACTCCAGACCGGTGGCCGCCGCCACCTCCTGCGCTCCGGCGCCCTCCAACGACGCCAGTGCGCGGAACGGCGGCAGACCGAGCAGTCGCCGCCGGGCCAACTCGCTGTCGGCGAGGCCGCCGACATCGGCCGACTGCGCAGCCCGCAACACCTCATGCTGCGGGACGAACGTCTGCACCAGCACTCGTCCCCCGCCCTCGCGTGCGCCCACCAGACGGCCAGCGCGGACCAGCAGTGCGAGTGCCTGCTCGGCCGCCCGGTAACGCGGCGCGAGCATCTCTGCGTCGAAGTCGAGGAACGCGACCACGTCGACACCACGGACACGGTGCAGGACTGCCTCGGTGCCCACGTACACATCGGCTGGCGGCAGTTCCTCGGTCGCACCTGTCACGGCGACCACCGGACGGTTGGCCGCTGCGGCGAGTTCCTCCTGCAGGCGCGAGACCCCCGGCTTCATCAGCGCCATCGCGCTCGAACCGCACTGCTGACACACCACGGGGCGAGCGGTGCCACAGCGCCGACATGTCAGCAACCCGTCGTCGCCCTGCGCCACGGCAGCCTCGCATTGGACGCAGCGCTGCAACGTGCGACACGCCCGGCAGGCGAGCAACCGCGCCCGGCCGGTGGTGTTGATCACGCAGACGACTTTCTTGCTGCGATCACGTAGATGGGTGATCAGTTCGGACGTCAGCAGCGATCGCTTCCACGGTTCTTCCTCGGTGCGATCGACGATCTCCAGCGACGGCCACCCGTTCACCAGCTCGGGCTGCGCGGGACGTGCGACGCGGTCACCAGCCCACCGCAACGCGGCGACCGTAGGACACGGCGACACGAGCACACATGCAGCGTCGGCACGCTCGGCGCGTTCGATGGCGACGTCGCGTGCGTGCCACGTCGGCGTGCGCTCTTCTTGCAGCGACTCGTCGTGTTCGTCGAGCACCACGATGGACCGCAGTCCCGGGCACGGAGCCCACACGGCGGCACGACTGCCCACCACGACATCTACTCCCCCGGCCGCGGCCGCCCATTCATCGGGCATCAGCGCCGTGGTGAACCCGGCTTTGCGCAGCCGGTTGCTGATCGCCCGGGCCGCCGCAGGCGTCGGGTGCACCACCAATGCGGGGCCATGGCGAGCGATGTCGATGACCAGAGGCAACGGATCGGTCAGCGGCGCAGTGACCCGCACACCCGACGACACCGGAGTCCCGGCAGGGGTGACGGTGCGTCGCAGCCGCGGCAACGCGGCAACCATCGTCGGCGGGTCGGCAGTCACCAGGAACGGACGCAGCCGGGCAGCGGCCCAGCGCACCTCGGCCCACACGGCCAGTTCGATCACCTCGGCCGACGGACCGACCGACGACCACTTCGCGATCGGCAACAACTTCTCCACTGGGACCAGCGGATCGACCGGCCCGAGGCCGACCACCCAGCCGCCCACCTTGCGACCATGTAACGGGACCCGCACCAACGAACCGACCGAGATGCGCTGACGCATCTCGGTCGGGACGAGGTAATCGAACTGCTTGTCGAGCCCGGTGACGTTCGGAACGACCCGAGCCACCAGAGCGGGCGGCGTCTCGCCCGCGACGGTCACACGCCGACGGCGCGCATGAAGGCGTCGAGGCGGCTGACCTGCTCCCACGTGAAATCAGGGCGGTTGCGGCCGAAGTGACCGTAGGCGGCCGTCTGACGGTAGATCGGACGCTTGAGGTCGAGGTCGCGCACGATGGCGCCAGGACGCAGGTCGAACGTGGACCGCACCGCGTTGACGATCGTCTCGTCGGAAACCTTGCCGGTACCGAACGTCTCGACGTAGATGCTGACCGGGTGGGCCATGCCGATGGCGTACGCCACCTGCACCTCACAGCGGGTAGCAGCACCAGAGGCGACGACGTGCTTGGCAACCCAGCGCGCGGCGTAGGCGGCTGAACGGTCGACCTTGCTGGGGTCCTTGCCCGAGAAGGCACCGCCACCATGGCGACCCATACCGCCATAGGTGTCGACGATGATCTTGCGGCCGGTGAGACCCGTGTCGCCGTGAGGACCGCCGATGACGAACTTGCCCGTCGGGTTGATGTGGATCTCGGGCTTGTCGTCGGCGAACTGTGCCGGGATGATCGGGTTGATGACCTGCTCGATGAGATCGGGGCGGATGACCGTGTCGCGGTCGATGCCGTCCTGGTGCTGGGTGCTGATGAGCACGTTGTTGAGGCGCACGGGGCGGCCATCCTCGTACTCGACGCTGACCTGGGTCTTGCCATCGGGCCGCAGGTACGGGATCGCGCCGGACTTGCGCACTTCGCTGAGACGTTCGCTGAGGCGGTGCGCCAGCCAGATCGGCATCGGCATCAGGTCGGGGGTTTCGTCGCAGGCGTAGCCGAACATCATGCCCTGGTCGCCTGCGCCCTGCAGCTCGAGCTGATCCTCGGCGTGACCGCTGGAACGAACTTCTTCGCTCTTGTCGACACCCTGCGCGATGTCGGGGCTCTGCTCGTCGATCGAGACGATGACGCCACAGGTGTTGCCATCGAAGCCGTAGAGGGCGTTGTCGTAGCCAATGCCGTTGATGACCTCACGGGCCAACTTCGGGATGTCGACGTAGGCGAACGTCGTGATCTCGCCGGCCACCACACACAGACCCGTGGTGAGCAGGGTCTCGCATGCGACGCGGCCGTTCGGATCCTCGGCCAGGATGGCGTCGAGCACGGCATCGCTCACCTGGTCGGCCATCTTGTCGGGGTGACCTTCGGTAACGCTCTCTGAGGTGAACGTGTAGCTGCTCACTTGGTGAGGCTCCTCTTGCTGTTGGGGATGGTGCTCGCGGCACGAATCCCGACCACGATAGTCAGGATCGCTCGCGCGATGGATCGTTTATCGGTGAGGGCGATGGTGTCCACCTCACCGCCACGCTGCACGAGTGTGACAGCGTTCGTGTCGTGCTGGAAGCCGACGCCCGGGGCGGCGACGTCGTTGGCGACGATGAGGTCGAGGTTCTTGCGCTGCAACTTCGACTCGGCGTTGGCCAGCAGGTCGCTGGTCTCCGCAGCGAAGCCGACGAGCACCTGGCCGGCAGGTTTGCTGGCACCGAGCCCAGCCAGGATGTCGGGAGTGGGCTCCAGCACGATCTGCGGGATGCCCTGATCCTTCTTCAACTTGCCGGCGGCGACCACCACGGGACGGAAGTCGGCCACGGCAGCGGCCATCACGATCACGTCGGCCGACGGCGCCAGTTCAGTGAGCGCGGCCTGCATCTGCGCCGCCGTCTCGACCGTGCGCACCACCACACCGCCGGGGACCGGCAAATCGACGGTGGAGACCAGGGTGACGCGGGCGCCGCGAGCGGCTGCCTCGGCGGCGACGGCGTAGCCCTGCTTGCCACTGCTGCGGTTGGCAATGACGCGAACGGCGTCGATCGGCTCACGGGTACCTCCGGCGGAGACGACGACGTGCAGGCCGGCCAGATCGTCGCCGGCCGACAACACGGCCTCGATGGCGGCGACGATGCGCTCGGGTGCAGCCAGGCGCCCAGCACCGACATCACCACCGGCCAGACGACCTTCCTCGGGTTCCACGATGTGCACACCACGCGAGCGCAGCGTGGCGACGTTGGCCTGTACTGCTGGGTGCTCCCACATCTCGGTGTGCATCGCCGGGCAGACCACAACGGGCGCTCGCGTGGCGAGCAGCACATTGGTGAGCAGATCCGTGCTGAGTCCCGCCGCATAGGCGGCTAGGAGACGCGCCGTTGCCGGGGCGACGACGATCAGATCAGCGGTCTGCCCCAACAATGTGTGCGGGATGGGGCTTGCTTCGTCCCACAAACTGGTCTGCACTGGCTCGCTGGCCAGGGCCGACAGCGTGGTGCGACCGATGAAGTGTTCTGCGCCAGCGGTCATCACCGGCACCACATGCGCTCCGGCGTCGACGAGACGCCGGGAGACCTCGACGGCCTTATAGGCCGCGATACCCCCGGTGACACCGAGCACAATGCGCTTGCCGGCGAGCATGACGGCAGGAAGTCTCAGGCTTCGGCGTCGGCCGCAAGCCCGTCGGCATCATGGTGCGGGTGGTCGACTCGCACGACCTTGTCGGCGGCGATCTCCTCGAAGGCAATGCTGAGTGGCTTGCGGGCCACGCTGCTCACCTGCGGGGGCACCATGTGGCCCGGGGTATCGCCCAGCTGATTGAAGTAGCTGTTGATCTGACGTGCCCGACGGGCCGCCAGCGTGACAAGGCTGAACTTGGAATCGACGCGATCGAGGAGCTCCTCGATCTGCGGGTTGATCATCGTGTCGAACGAACGCGTGGACATTCAAAGCCTCCTGAAAACAGCGAGGCAGTCTACCCGGAAAGGTCAGTCTGCGAGACGATGCTGGCGAATGATCTCCATCATCTCGCCGACGGTGCGTTCCAGATCGTCGTTGACGACGACGTGGTTGGCGATCGCCATGCCTACCGGCTCCTCGTCGAGCGCCTTCTGCAGGCGCTGACGAACCTTGTCCTCGGCATCACCGCGGCCACGCAATCGACGTTCCTGTTCCTGCCGCGAGGGAGGCAACACGAAGATCAGGATTGCGTCGGGTCGAAGTGCTTTCACCTGCCGTGCGCCGTCGACCTCGATCTCCAGCACGACATCGCGGCCGTTGACAGGATCGGGCGTGGGGGTTCCGTAGTAGTTGCCGAGGAAGTTGGTCCATTCCAGAAACCCATCGACTGCGATACGGCGTTCGAAGGAGTCACGGTCGGTGAACACATAGGCGGTATCGCGTTCGCCCTGCCGTTGCTCGCGTGTGGTCCACGACCGACTCAGCCACAGCCGAGGGTCGCGTTCCACGAGAGCGTTGACGATCGTGCCCTTGCCCACTCCACCGGGGCCGGACACGATGAAAAGACGCGCTGCTGAGGATGGGTCAGCGCCCATCCCTCACTTGCCGAGTTTGTCGAGCAGTTGCAGTTTCTGCTGGGCTCCGAGACCCTTCACATGACGGTTGTCTGCGATCTCGATCTCTTCCATGATCTTGCGGGCTTTCACTTTGCCGACACCCGGAAGCGATTCGAGCAAGGAGATGACCTTCAGCTTCAGTGCCGTGTCGCTGGTGGACTCGAGCACTTCAGCGAGCGAGACTGAACCCATCTTGAGCTGGTTCTTCAGCTCGGCGCGGGCAGTACGGGCCTCGGCAGCCTTGGCAAGGGCGTTGGCCCGCTGTTCGGGGGTGAGTTGCGGAGGTGTTGCCATGCTTCGACCCTAGCCGCGCATGCCGACGAAGGGACGGCAATCGGATTCCTGTCACAGCCGGTTCCTTCGGCGCCCTCAGACCGCAAGGCCGCCCCGATGGGCCAATCCGGTGAGCTCGGCGGGGGTCAGACCTCGCCGGGAGCACCATGCCAGCAGCTCGGCCTGGACGCGCAGCGGTGCCGTCGGGTCGGCGAACGTGGCGGTGCCCACTTGCACCGCGCTGGCGCCGGCGAGCATCAACTCGGCAGCGTCCCAGCCGCTGGCGACTCCCCCGGCACCCACGATCGGCAACTCCGGTAAGGCCGCATGCACGTCGTAGATCGTTCTCACGGCGACCGGGTGCACCGGGCGACCGCTGTACCCGCCACCGCCCGCGCCGAGAACGGGGCGACCAGTGTGGGGATCGAGCACCATGCCCAACAACGTGTTCACCAGCGTGACCGCCTCGGCCCCGGCGGCGTGAACGGCCTGGGCGACTTCCACCACCCGATCGGTGTTTGGGCTGAGCTTGGCCCACCGCGGTCGGCCGCACCCGGCGGTGGCCGCGATCACGTCGGCCGACAGCGCCGCATCGTGGGCGAAGATGCCGCGACGGCCTTCGAGGTTCGGACACGACAGGTTGACCTCGACGGCGATCACCGCCGCTGGAGCTGACGCCAGCATGTCGGCGGCAGCGCGATAGTCCTCCAGCGAGCGGCCCCAGATGCTGGCAACCACACGTGCACCGGTGGCGGCCAACCCCGGCAACTCCTCGGCGAGCCAGTGCTGTACTCCCGGGCCTTGCAGCCCGACGGCGTTGAGCATCCCCACCCCGGCCGGGTGCACCCGCGGTGACGGGTTGCCGGCCCACTCGAACGCTGCCAGCGATTTCACGACGAACGCACCCAGCTCCGACAGGTCGAAATACGGCGCCAGTTCGGCACCGTGCCCCGCCGTTCCCGACGCCGTCATCAACGGCGCCGGCAACGTGAGCGACCCAACCCGCACCGCGCTGCTCACCAGCGCCGCCTTTGTGTCACACGTGGGCCACGAAGCACCGTGGCCGACGTGTGACAGGAGCAGTGGGGGTGGGTGGTCACGCGTGATATTCCTGCAGCGGGCGCACTGAGATCTCGCGACCGACCATCTCTGCCATCCCTTGGGCGGCAGCCAGCGCGGCTTCCACCGTGGTGACCGAGCTGACGTGGTGACTGTTGGCCGACTTGCGGATGTGTTCGCCGTCGGTACGGCCGCCACGGCCCTGCGGTGTGTTGATCACGAAGGCGATCTCGCCCGCCCGAATCAGATCGAGCACGTTCGTGCCCTCACCGTCGGAGAGTTTGCCCACGACCTGATCGACTTCGATGCCGAAACGTTCCAGATAGGCAGCGGTGCCCTTGGTGGCGGCAATCTTCAACCCGAGATCGCGCAGACGACGGCCGACCACGATGCCGGCCGGTTTGTCGCCGTCAGCCAGCGACAGGAACACCATGCCCTCAGTGGGCAACAACGTACCCGCAGCCAGTTCGGCCTTGAAGAAGGCCTTGCCGAACGTGGTGTCGATCCCCATGACTTCGCCGGTGCTGCGCATCTCCGGCCCGAGTGCCGTGTCGACTTCGGGGAACCGGCTGAAGGGCAACACGGCTTCCTTGATCGCCACGTGACCGTGATCGCTGGGCGGGCGCAACAGACCCTCAGTTCGCAGGTCAGCGAGCGTGGCGCCCAGCATCACCCGGCTGGCCACCTTGGCCAACGGCACACCGGTGGCCTTGGCCACGAACGGCACCGTGCGACTGGCGCGGGGATTGGCCTCGATGACGTACACCGTGGTGCCGAGTACTGCGTACTGCACGTTGATCAGACCACGCACGTCGAGTGCCTGGGCGATCGCCCGGGTGTAGCTCTCGATGACCTCCACCACCCACGCCGGCAGCGTCTGCGGCGGAATGGCACACGCCGAATCGCCGGAATGGATCCCAGCCTCTTCGACATGCTCCATGACCCCGCCGATGAGCACCTCACCGGTGTGATCGCGAATCGCGTCGACGTCGACTTCCGTGGCGTCCTCCAAGAACCGGTCGACCAGGACGGGGCGCTCCGCCGAGAGGCCACCTTCCTTGCCGAGCGAGCCGAAACCAGCAAGCTCGGCCATGGCTCGCGCGAGATGGTTGCGATCGTGCACGATCTGCATCGCTCGGCCGCCCAGTACGTACGACGGGCGTACGAGCACCGGGAAGCCGACCTGGTCGACGATCGTCAGCGCCTGCTCCAGATCGGTGGCCGTCCCACCAGGGGGCTGCGGGATGTGCAGTTCGTTGCACAGCGCGTTCCACTTCTCGCGGTCCTCGGCGAGGTCGATGGAGGCCGGCGACGTGCCGGCGATGAGTTCACGCGGGAGTTGTCCCGACAGCTTCAGCGGCGTCTGGCCGCCGAGCGACACGATCACCTTCGGGGCGACTCCCCCGGCGGCGGCCGTCTCGGCGGCGATGACGTTCAGCACGTCCTCACGTGTGAGCGGCTCGAAGTACAGGCGATCGCTGGTGTCGTAGTCCGTGGAGACGGTCTCCGGGTTGCAGTTCACCATCACGGTCTCATAGCCCGCTTCGCGCAAGGCGAACGAGGCGTGCACACAGCAATAGTCGAACTCGATGCCCTGACCGATGCGGTTGGGACCGCTTCCCAGGATCACGACACGTGGACGGTCGCTGGAACGCACTTCGTTCTCGTCCTCCCAGGTGCTGTAGTGGTACGGCGTCTCGGCGGCAAACTCGGCGGCGCAGGTGTCGACGGTCTTGTAGGTGGGGAAGATTCCGGCCGCTTCGCGAGCGGCGCGCACCTCAAGTTCGTCGAGACCCCACGCGAACGCCATTTGCGCATCGCTGAAGCCGAACTGCTTGGCCCGCTTCCAAGAACGCTTGGTCATCTGCCCGGGGCCGAGGAGAGTGAAGACAACTCGCTCTTCCATGATCTGCAGCATCTGGTCGAGGAACCAGTGATCGATCCGACACGCGGCGTGGATGCGCTCAGCGCTGACGCCGCGGCGCAGCAGTTCGCCGACCTGGAAGATGCGATCGGGGGTGGGGATGGCAACCTTGGCCAACAGATCGTCGTCGCTGAGCGCGTCGAGTTGCGCCTCGGCCGGGTCGCAGCCCAACCCATAGCGGCCCTGCTCGAGCGAGCGCAGGCCCTTCTGCAGGCTCTCGGTGAACGTGCGACCGATGGACATCGCCTCACCCACCGACTGCATCTGCGTGCCGAGGATGCCCTTCGTGCCGGGCAGCTTCTCGAACGCCCAACGCGGGATCTTGGTGACCACATAGTCGATCGACGGCTCGAAGCTGGCCGGCGTCGCTTTCGTGATGTCGTTGCTGATCTCGTCGAGTGTGTAGCCCACGGCCAACTTGGCGGCGATCTTGGCGATCGGGAAGCCGGTCGCCTTCGATGCCAGCGCGGACGAACGTGACACGCGCGGGTTCATCTCGATGACGACCTGCTCACCCGTCTCGGGGTTCACCGCGAACTGCACATTGCTGCCGCCGGTCTCGACGCCGACACGACGGATACAGGCGAACGCCGCATCGCGCATCTCTTGGTACTCGACGTCGCTGAGCGT
>CAIXHI010000478.1 GCA_903919215.1 uncultured Acidimicrobiaceae bacterium | reverse complement strand
GTTGCCGCCACCCTCGTGGCAGCAGCAGCTCGACACGAAGATCGCCACCGAGTTACAACCGCTCATCGCCGCGTCCGTGGCGAACGATTTGTTACCCGAGAACATCACGCCCCCCGTCAGCAGACAGGCCGATGACGACTTCGAACTCTGGACCGACGGCTGCCTCGTCAGCATCTCCAATAGCACTCCATCCGGCTGTCAACGCGGCGAAATCACCTCACCGCTCGCGATCACGATCTTCGGCGACAGTCACGTCACGCAATGGTTCACCGGGCTGGAGGCCGCCGCGACCGAACATCACTGGCGGCTCGACGTCGTCGCCAAGAAGATCTGCTCGGTGGGCGCGATCTCTGTGATGCGCGACAACGCCACGACCTACCCGGCGTGCGACGCGTGGCGGGCCAAGTCGCTGGCAGCGATCGCGGCGGCCGACACGCAGCTGGTGATCATCACGCAGTGGCGCAAGCACTACGTCCGCAACGTAGGTGGCCAGTTGAGCTCCATCTCCGACTCGATGTGGACTGCAGCGTTGGAGCAGACCATCACCACGCTCACCGCCGCAGGCAAGAAGGTACTGCTGGTCAGCGACACACCCATCGCCGGACAGCAGGTCGACCGTTGCCTGGCCAGTCACCCGCGCCAGATCACCCGCTGCAACCTCGCCGCCGCACAGCGGATCGACACACGTGAGAACGACCTGGAACGCGAACTGGCCGCCCGCCTCGGGGTGATGTACTACGACACCACCGACTGGTTCTGCAGTGGTGGAGTGTGCCCGGCGGTCATCGGCAACATGGCCGTGTACCTCGACACGAACCACATCAACAACACCTACAGCTTGTTCCTCGCGCCGTATCTCGCGCTGATGGTGCAGGCGGCGATCGAGGTCACGTGAGTGGGTAGATGGTGCCCATGTTCATCACGCCGTTCGGATCGAAGGCAGTCTTCAACGCGGCGAGCATCGGGTATGACGACCCGTACTCATCCTTCACCCAGCGAGCGCGTGCCTTGCCGATGCCGTGGTGGTGCACGATCGATCCACCGAACCGCAACGTCTCCTCGACGATGATCTTGATGATCGGCAAGTAGTACTTGTCGGTCTCTTCCTCGGGCTCGCAGTCGATGAGGTCGTAGAAGTAGTTGAAGTACATGTTCGTGCCGTTGATGTAGCTGTGCGACGAATGGCCGCCCAGCAGGGTGATGCCCTTGATCTCGGCGCGGATGCGCGGGATCACTGCGTCGTAGATCTGCTGAATCGAGCTCCAGTCAGCAGACACCTCAGTAGTGCGGTTGACGTTGCGGGTGTCGCGGATGCGATTGTCCTCGCGGGTCACCTTGTCGGGGCCCCACACGAGATCAGCGAACCATTCCTCCAGGTGATGCGCCTCCACCGGCGTGCATCCCGGGTGCGTGGCTGCGATCTCGCGGATGCCTTCTGCAGTGGCCTTCACAATCCCCTCGTTGCCCTCGGCCATGAACAGCACGATGCACTCGTCAGCAGGCACGAAGTTCGAGAAGTGCAGTTGACCGTCCTCATAGTCGTACAGGCGGGCGACGGACGGCTTGTAGCCGGCCACCATCACCTCACGTAGCACCTCGAAGCCGACCTTCATGTCCTTCATTGTCCAGCCCACGAACGTGTTGTTCTCCGGCATGTACGGGAACAGCTTCACCGTCACCTCGGTGATGAAGCACAACGCACCTTCGTTCCCGATCACCAGATGGCGGATGTCGGGGCCGGCGGCACGACGCGGCACGTTCTTGATCCGCGACACCTGGCCACCGGGGAACACGACTTCACAGCCCACGACCATGTCCTCGATACCGCCGTACAGCGTGGAGAATTGCCCGATGCTCCGCGTGGCCACCAGTCCGCCCATGCTGGCAATCGGCTTCGACTGCGGCGAGTGGCCGGTGGTGAGACCGTGCTTGCGCACCTCGTCCTCCAGTCGTTGGAGGGGAACACCGCACTGCGCAGTCGCCTGCATGTTGTACGTGTCGATGGTGAGAATCTGGTCCATCAAGCCGCCGTCGAGCACGATCGAGTTCTCCACCGGCGTTTCCAGGCCGCCCTCGGTGGCGGTGCCTCCCGTGCGCGCCACCACGTTCACGCCATTCGCGTCGGCGAAGGCCAACACGGCGGCAGCCTCCGCGGTGCTGCGCACGCTCACCACCGCCGCTGGGAAAGGACCCGTGTAGACGTTGAAGATGTTCTGCAGCTTGCGGAAGTTGTCGATACTGCGCTCACGCAGCGTCTGCTCGTCAATGACGACCTGGTGGACGCCGACGAGTGCCCGCAGTTGCTCGACGATTTCGGATCGGGTGAGGGACATGGTGGGTGTTCCTTTGTTCGCGACTTAGTGGAAGATGGGGTAGGCGCGCTCGAAGAGCGCATCAGTGTGATTGCGGATGTCGTGGTACACGGTGGCGGCCATCTGCCGGTACACCTCACCGTTCGCGGCATCGGGCAGGAACGACTCGCGCCCCTTGGCCATGGATGCAGCGGCACGTTCGATATCGGGGTGCACACCCACGGCCGCCGCGGCGCACATTGCCGAGCCGAGTGCCGCTCCCCCGCCGTCGACGCTGCGCGAGGCGGTGATACCGAACACATCAGCGAAGATCTGCATGAACAGCGGACTGTTCGCACCGCCGCCCGAGACGACGATCTCCTCAAGGGAGATGCCCAACTCGGTGCACATCGCGTCGACGTGGAACTTCATCGTCAGCGCAATCGCCTCGAGAATGCTGCGATACACATGCCCTCGCGAATGCCGGGCATCGAAACCCAACATCATCCCCTTGCGGAAGGGCTTATCGGTGGTCGCCAACCAGTCCAGCACGGTCATCAAACCATCGCTGCCGGCCGGCACGGCCGCAGCCTCACGCTCGAGGTACTGCTCGCGTGACAGACCCAGCGACACTGCTCGTTCCGCCATCTCGTCGCCGAGCAGGTCGAGGAACCAGGTCAAGGTCCACATCCCGCGCCGCACACCGTTGCTCTCGTAGAGATAACGGTGCGGCAGGCAGGCGAAGTTCGTCCAGAAGTTCGTCGGGCTCTTGTGGTTCTCGTGCCCGTGCACCATCGCGGCGATGTAGGTGCCCAGCGAGATGAGTGCGGTGCGCTCCCCCAGCGACCCGGAACCGAGCATCTCGACGGCCTTGTCGTTGGCCGTGGCCACCACCGGCACACCCTCGGGGATACCCGTCGCGGCTGAGGCCTCGCCGGTCACCCTGCCGATGACATCGCCCGGCATCTGCAGTTCCAGCAGTTGCTCACGGCGCACGTTGAACGTCTCGTACAACGCCGGATCATCGCTCCACTGCCAGGTGTCGGTGTCGATCGGCCACTGCAACAGGATGTTGTTCGCCGCCGTGTCGCGGAACTCGCCGGTGAAGCGATGCGCGATGTAACCCGAGGAAGTGGTGGCGTACCGCACAGCCGGATCGGCCGGCATGTAGGACTGGTAGGCGCGGTCGTCCATCCAACTGATCAGTGGCTCGGCCAATGAACCGTCGGCCCGCAGGAACGCCTTGCAGCAGCGAATCGGGCAGATACCCACACCCACGATCTCACTGAGATCGCCGGTGAACGCCGCCAGTGCTTGGCGGCTCGCCGCGGCGATGGAGGTCCACAGGTCTTCGTCGGGATGTACGGCCACACCGTGCTGCGGTCGGCTCATCGGGCGCAGCATGTGCTGCCCTCCAGCGACGGCGGTGCCGGCCGCGTCGTAGACGACGACCTTTGCACTCTGCGTCCCACAATCGACGCCAATGAGGTACGGACCGGTCATCGGACCAGGTAACCGCCGTCCACCGCCAGGATGTGGCCGTTGACGTAGTCGGAGGCGCGACTGGCGAGGAACACCACCGTGCCCATCAGATCACCCGGATCACCCCAGCGGTCGGCGGGGATGTGGTCGAGTACGCGACGGCTGGACTCGGGGTTACTGCGCGTGTTGGCGGTGATGGCCGTGGCGTAGTAGCCGGGTGCAATCCCGTTGACTTGAATGTTGTGCTCGGCGAGTTCGTCGCAGTACGCCTTCGTCAACCCGGCGATGCCGTGCTTGGTGGCGGCATACGCCGACGACAACCGGCCACCGAGGAAGCTGAACATCGAACAGATGTTGATGATCTTGCCGCTGCGCTGGGGCACCATGTACTTGGCGGCTTCGAAGCTCATCTCGAATGCTGCCGTGAGGTTCACCTGCACGGTGGCATCCCACTTGTCGCGACCGAACTCCAACACTTCCCCGAGCGGGCAGATGCCAGCGCTGTTGATCAGCACATCAACGCTGCCAAGGCGGTCGATACAGGCTTCGATCACCTGGCGCGGCACACCCTCTGTGGTGATGTCGGCCGTCATGAACTCGTACCGCACGCCGCATCCCTCGATGAGTGCCCTTGTTGTGCCGTCGTCGTCGGCCAGGCTGGGTACCAGCACGTTGGCGCCACCCTTGGCGAGCGCCAACGAGAACGCCTGACCGAGGCCGGTGTTGCCACCGGTCACGATCGCGTTCTTGCCGGCGAGGCTGAACCAGTCGAGTGCAAAGTCGTTGATGTGCATGTCACGCTCCAGGGGGCGCATGTTAGCCCGAGTGCCCGGCCAAGACGGAACACTCGTACCAGGATTCATCACATCAGCGCGGGACGGTACAGCCCTTGAGTGTCGGGGTGCCGAGGCCACTCGCTAGGGCCAATGCGATGCGACAGGTCACCCAGTCTTTGGCACCCACCTGGGTCTTGACCAGGATGTCGCCACCCGCGGTGTAGACGTTGTTGGCCGAGGCCAGCACATCCGCCGCGCTGTGGTCGGCGCTGTAGATCAGGCGGTACATCACGGCACCCAACGTCGAGACCACACCGTTGAGTGCACTGGCCTTCAGCGACATCGCCGATGCGGGAAGGTAGATCTCGCCGCCGAACCACACTGGGGCACTGCTGGTAGTGGCGGTGATCGAGGTGAGACCTGCGGTGTGCTTGAGCAACGTCCCGGCCACATCAACGCTATAGCTGAGTTCGATACCGTCAAGTTTTACGGCGCGCGTTCCGTCCGAGTTGCTGGCGGTCGCATAGAACTCCACCTGCAGTGGCGCAGTCATCCCGGTGTTGCACGACATCGTGAACGTGTCGGGCGTGGCCGGCAACGTGCTGCCCGTGGCCATCGTCTGGGACGATGACGTATTGCAGGCTGTACTGCCGTCCTCGTTCAGGATCTTGATCTTGTAGTTGGCGTTGGCGCTGCCGTTGCTGCTGGTACGGGTGGCGAGGGCCTTGACCTTGACCGTGAGCTGATCGACCGAAGACGGGATCGCTCCGGCACCGGCGTACTTGGTGATGGTGAGCGTGGGGGTACGAGCGCTCTTGGTAACGCCCGTGTCCGTAGCG
>CAIXHI010000477.1 GCA_903919215.1 uncultured Acidimicrobiaceae bacterium | reverse complement strand
GGTGAGCGCGGTCTTGATGTGGGCGACCACATCGTCGGTGAGTGGCACGGCGAGGTCAATGCCGGGTAGCTCCGCGCCGATCAGGCCCGAGAGCGGGAGCACGGACGGCTGGGTGGTAGGACTTACTGACATGCGACTGCGGTCCTTCGAACGAACTGAGATGAGCCTTCGCTCGCCAGTGCTTTACAACAGGTGTAATAAGTACAACACATGTCAGAACTAACGTCAACCTCCCCTCACGAGCAACGGTCAGTGCACCATGAGCCGACGGCCGACCACTTGCTGCGCGTCGCCGAGCGCATGTTTGCCGAGCGCGGGCTGGCGGGGGTATCGCTGCGCCAGATCGCCGTCGCCGCCGGACAGCGCAACCCGGCCGTTGTGCAGTACCACTTCGGCTCGAAGGACGAGTTGTTGCGAGCGATCATCGAGTCACGCTCGGCTGTGCTCGACCACCGTCGCTTCGAACTGATGTCGAGCCCGGTCCTCGTGGGTCACGACGAACTACGCCGGATCGTTCGGGCGATCGTGATCCCGCTCCACGAACTGGCCTCGGGCACCCACTACCTGCGGTTCCTCGCCAACCTGGCAGCATCGCCGCCGGAACTGGACAAGGCCTTCTCGCAAATCGATGAGCAGAACACGCTGGGCCGACAGGCGGTCGAGCGATCCATGAGCGCCGCGCTCGGTCACCTACCGGAGAACATCCGCGGCCTGCGGCTCGCGATGGCGACCCGACTGGTGCTCGACACGCTCGCCGTGCGCAACGACGCCCACGGGGACGCCGCCGACGGTTTGACCACCGAGTGGTTCATCGCCAACCTCGTGGAAGCCGCAGTGGGTCTGCTGAGTGCGCCTGTTCCGCATTGATCGACGCCCGAGTCGGGCGCCGCCGCCGAGCTACTGGGTCATCCATGCGCGTTCGATGTCGCCGGCGACATCGACGTAGGGCGTTCCGCTGACGTCGATGATGGCGGCACGAATCACACCGTCGAACTCGAACGGTGCCTGATACGCAGCGCTGACCGCGGTGGCGTCGTCGTAACCGCAGCAGAGGCCCTCGCCGGCAAGGCTGAAGCGGCGCGGGATCGTGCGGGTGAGTGACAACGTGGCGACGCTTGTGGTGCCGATGATCAGGTCGACCTCGGCGGCCGTCCCCTCTCCGGCCACCACGTCGATGCCCACCAGGTGGTGGCCAGCAGCGAGCTCGTCAGGCGACTCGATGGTGTGTTCGTCGATACCGAGGTAGTTGTACGCATAGCGCAGGCGGCCGTCGAGCAGGTGTAACGACCAGCCGCCGCTCACTCCACCTTGGGCGAGCAGTACGCCGTTGGCTCGCGCGCCGACAGTGATGTCGACCACGATGCGGTAGGTGCGCATGGCCAACGCCGGAGCGTTGTTCTCTGGGACGGCTGCCGCGCCCTGGTGCAGCAAGTAACGCGATCGTGGAGCGATCAGCGACGGGGTGCCGTTCAGCGGTCGCCGCGACTGCAAGGGCAGCGCGCCGTATCGGCCGGCCTCGCGCCACCACAGGTCCTGCATCGCTCGGAGTCGCTCGGGCTCGGACTCGGCGAGATCGTGGCACTCGGACGGGTCGTCCGCCACTCGGTACAGCTCCCAACGGTCCGACGAGTGATGCGCGTGTGGGTCGACCGTCTCGCCTGAATAGCGCATGAAGGCGTGATAGGCGACCGCCTTCCACCCGTCGTGGTAGATCGCCCGACAGGCCAGCTGCTCGTAGTACTGCGTGAGTCGCCCAGCTGCCTGTGGATCGGTGAAGGAGGGCGCGATGGATTGGCCGGCAAGGGGTTCCTGCGCGATGCCGTCGACGGTTGCCGGCATCGCCACGCCGCAGACATCGAGCGCGGTGGCGGCGAGGTCGATGGCGTGGACGTACTGGTCGCGCACCGTCCCCTGATCGACCATCTCTGGCCAGCGCACGATCAGCGGGTCGCCGATCCCACCCTCATGGGTCTCGCGCTTCCAGCGCTGAAAGGGTGTGTTGCCGGCGAACGCCCAACCCCACGGGTAATGGGGGTAGGTGGTGTGATCACCGAGGTCGTCGAGGCGTTGCATCGTCGCGTCCTCGTCGTGCGGAAGGCCGTTGAACGCGAAGATCTCGTTGAACGTGCCGTGCGGGCCGCCCTCCGCTGACGCGCCGTTGTCCGAGCACAGCATCACCAGCGTCCGGTCGAGTTCACCGTTGGTGCGCAACTCCTCGATCAGCCGGCCGATCTGTGCGTCGGTGTGGCTCAGGAACCCGGCATACAGCTCCATCATCCGCGCGTATGCGCGCCGCTGTTCGGCTGAGCACGAGTCCCACGCATCGATCCACGGCGGACGCGGTGACAGAGAGGTGCCCTGCGGGATCACGCCGAGTTCCATCTGGCGCTGGTGAGTGCGCTCGCGCCATACGTCCCAACCATCGTCGAACTGACCGCGGTACGGCTCGATCCATTCACGCGTGACGTGGTGCGGGGCGTGGCACGCACCGAAGGCGAGGTACATGTAGAACGGTTTGTCGGGGTCGACCGTGCGCAGATCGCGGATCATCCCGATGCCCTGGTCGACGAGGTCTTCCGAGAGGTGGTAGCCGTCGGTGCGCAACTCGGCGCGCAGCGGTGTGTTGTCGATCACCAACTCCGGCGCGAATTGGTGGGTCTCGGCACCGATGAACCCGTAGTAGCGCTCGAAGCCCTGGCCAAGCGGCCACCGTGCTCGTGATGCGCCAGCGTGCTGTTCGTCGGATGGGGCGAGGTGCCATTTGCCGACCGCGTAGGTGGCCCAGCCGGCATCACGCAGCACCCGCGGCACGAACGCACACGTCTTCGGGATTCGCCCGTGGTACCCGGGGAAGCCCATCGCCAGGTCGGTGATGCCACCCATCCCGACGGTGTGGCTGTTGCGCCCCGTCAGCACGCACGCCCGCGTCGGCGAACAGATGGCCGTGGTGTGGAACTGGCGGTAGCGCACGCCTTCCGCGGCGAGACGGTCCATCGCCGGCGTCGCGATGTCGGAGCCATAGCACCCGAGCTGTGCGAAGCCGACGTCGTCGAGCACGATCGTCAGCACGTTGGGGCTTCCCGGCACGGCGCTCCGGCCGACGGGCCATGCTGCCTCCGAGTCGGCGAGTGTGGTGCCGACCCGGCCAGGAAACGGCTGGTCTTCGGGGTAGGTGCGGATCGTCATAGGGGCGGGAAGCTAACCCCGGCTGGGTTCGCTGTCAAAGATCAGTG